>JBILYE010000107.1:0-12517 GCA_044377925.1 Caulobacter sp.
TGAGGGAACAGGAAGTATTGGCCGGCGTCGTCGGCGCCCCGAAGTATGCCGTCGATGCCGTGTTCGACAGCGTCAGCGTCGTGACCACCTTCAAGAAGGAACTGGCCGCCGTCGGCGTCATCTTCTGCTCGATGAGCGAAGCGATCCGCGAGCACCCCGAACTGGTCCGCAAGTACCTGGGCTCGGTCGTGCCGGTCAGCGACAACTATTTCGCCTGCCTGAACAGCGCCGTCTTCAGCGACGGCTCCTTCGTCTATGTGCCGCCGGGCGTGAAATGCCCGATGGAACTTAGCACCTATTTCCGCATCAACGCCGCCGAGTCCGGCCAGTTCGAGCGCACCCTGATCATCGTCGACAAGGGCGCCCAGGTTTCCTACCTGGAGGGCTGCACCGCCCCGATGCGTGACATCAACCAGCTGCACGCCGCCGTGGTCGAGCTGGTGGCGATGGACGACGCGACGATCAAATACTCCACCGTCCAGAACTGGTACCCGGGCGATCCCGTCACCGGGAAGGGCGGCATCTACAACTTCGTCACCAAGCGCGCCGACTGCCGCGGCGACCGCTCCAAGGTCAGCTGGACCCAGGTCGAGACCGGCTCGGCCATCACCTGGAAGTACCCGTCCTGCGTCCTGCGCGGCGAGGGCAGTGTCGGTGAGTTCTACTCGATCGCCATCACCAACGGCCGCCAGCAGGCCGACACCGGCACCAAGATGATCCACCTGGGCGCCAACACCCGCTCGCGGATCATCTCCAAGGGCATCAGCGCCGGCAAGTCGTCCAACACCTATCGCGGCCTCGTCTCGGCCCACCCCAAGGCCAAGGGCGCCCGCAACTTCACCCAGTGCGACAGCCTGCTGATCGGCAAGGAATGCGCCGCCCACACCGTGCCCTACATCGAGGCCCGCAACGGCCAGGCGGTGTTCGAGCACGAGGCCACCACCACCCGCCTGTCGGAGGACCAGCTGTTCTACGCCATGCAGCGTGGGCTCGGTCAGGAAGAGGCCGTCCAGCTGCTGGTCAACGGCTTCGTCAAGGACGTGCTGCAGGAACTCCCGATGGAGTTCGCCGTCGAAGCCCAGAAACTCGTTGCGATCAGCCTTGAAGGCTCGGTCGGTTAAAGTCTGAAAAGAAACAATGCTCTCGATCAACAATCTTCACGCGACCGTCGCCGACAAGCCGATCATCAAGGGCCTGACCCTGGATGTGCCGGCCGGCGAGGTGCACGCCATCATGGGCCCCAACGGCGCGGGCAAGTCGACCCTATCCTACGTGCTGACCGGCCGCGAAGGCTATGAGGTCACGGGCGGCACGGCGACGCTCGACGGCGAGGACCTGCTCAGCCTCGATCCCAACGAGCGGGCGGCCAAGGGCGTCTTCCTGTCGTTCCAGTATCCTCTGGAAATTCCGGGGGTTCCGGCCCTGACCTTCATCCGCGCCTCGATGAACGCCCAGCGCAAGGCGCGGGGCGAGGCCGAGATCGCCGCCCCGGCCTTCCTGAAGCTGGCGCGGGAGACCGCCGCCTCGCTGAAGATCGACTTCGACATGCTCAAGCGCAGCCTCAACGTCGGCTTTTCAGGCGGCGAGAAGAAGCGGATGGAGATCTTCCAGGCGGCCATGCTGTCGCCCCGCTTCCTGATCCTCGACGAGACCGACAGCGGCCTCGACATCGATGCCCTGAAGATCGTCTCGGCCGGGGTCAACGCCATGCGCGCGCCGGACCGCGGTATGCTGGTCATCACCCACTACCAGCGCCTGCTCGACTACATCAAACCGGACCGCGTCCACGTCCTCTCGGCCGGCCGCATCGTCGCCTCGGGCGGACCCGAACTGGCGCTCGATCTCGAGCGTGAAGGCTACGACAAGTATGTGAAGGCCGCCGCGTGAGCCTGTCGACCGCCCTTCGCACCGGCGACCTCGCCGAGCTGCCGTCGCGCCGCGACGAGGACTGGCGCTGGACGGACCTGCGCGGCCTGATCCGCAAGCTGCCGGCGGCTTCGCCTGAAGCCGTCGTGCCGGCCGGCGGTCCGTTCGCCGGGCTTGGCGAGGAACTGACCGTCGTCAACGGCCGCGGCGTCGCGACTCTCGCCATCGCGGGGGAGGGCGACCACGTCCGCCTTCTGCGCTTCGTCTCCACCGCCGCCGGAACCGGCCACCATGCCCGCATCCAGGTCCAGGTCGAGGTCGGCGCCGCGCTGACCCTGCTCGAAAGCTACGAAGGCCAGGCGGCCGGCTACATCGCCAGCGCCGAACTGGACATCACGCTCGGCGCAGGCGCGCGCCTCGAGCGCATCGTGCTCGCGGCAGACGACGCCGAGGCCATCAACGTCTCGACCGCTACCGTCAGCCTCGCCGCGGGTTCGAGCTACGCCCAGACCGTCCTGACCACCGGCGCCCGCCGCCAGCGGCTGGAAACCAACGTCGCCCATCCCGGCGCCGACGCCAGCGTTCGCCTCGACGGCGCCTACCTGCTGGACGGCCAGCGTCACGCCGACCTGACCACAACCGTCACCCACGGCGGCGTCGACGGGACCACGTCGCAGCTGACCAAGGGCGTCGCCCGGGATCAGGCGCGCGGCGTCTTCCAGGGCCGTATCGTCGTCCAGCCCGGCGCCGACCGCACCGACGCCCGCATGCGCCACCAGGCCCTGATCCTCTCCGAACGGGCCGAGATTGACGCCAAGCCGGAACTGCTGATCTTCGCCGACGACGTCCAATGCGCCCACGGCAACACGGTCGGCGCCCTCGACGAGGACGCCATCTTCTACGCCATGCAGCGGGGCCTGCCGGCCGACCGCGCCCGCGCCATGCTCACCGCCGCTTTCGTCGGCGAGGTCATCGACCGGATCGAGCATGAGGGCGCCCGCGCGGTGGCGCATGCCTGGGCCGAGCAACAGCTGGGTGAACTCTGATGGCCTTCGACGCTGAAGCCATCCGCGCCCAGTTCCCGATCCTGTCCAGGACCGTGAACGGCAAGCCGCTGGTCTATCTCGACAACGCCGCCAGCGCCCAGAAGCCGCGCGCCGTGATCGACGCCATGGTCGCGGTCATGGAAGGCGGCTACGCCAACGTCCACCGCGGCCTCCACACCCTCTCGAACGAAGCCACCGATGCCTATGAAAAGGCTCGTAAATCGGTCACCCGCTTCCTGAATGCCGATGAGGGCGAGATCGTCTTCACAAAGGGTGGCACCGAAGCGATCAACCTGGTCGCCAGCAGCTTCGGCCTGTCGCTCAGCGAAGGCGACGAGATCCTCGTCACCCAGATGGAGCACCACTCCAACATCGTCCCCTGGCACCTGCTGCGCGAGCGCAAGGGCGTGGTCCTTCGCTTCGCGCCGGTCACCGAGAGCGGCGAGCTGGACCTGGCCGCGACCCTGAACCTGATCGGCCCGCGCACCAGGCTGGTCTCCGTCACCCACATGTCCAACGTGCTGGGCACCATCAACCCGGTGAAGGCCATCACCGACGCCGCCCACGCCGCCGGGGCTCTGGTCCTGATCGACGGCTGCCAGGGCGCGGTCCACACCATCGTCGATGTGAAGGCGCTGGATTGCGACTTCTACGTCGCCACCGGCCACAAGCTCTACGGCCCGACCGGCATCGGCATCCTCTACGGCAAGGCCGTGCGCCTGGCCGCCCTGCCGCCTTACCAGGGCGGCGGCGAGATGATCGGAACGGTGAGCGAGGACGTTATCACCTACGCCGACCCGCCCATGCGGTTCGAGGCCGGCACGCCGCCGATCCTCGAGGCCATCGGCCTGGGCGCCGCCGTCGACTGGATGATGGCCCTCGACCGGGACGCCGTCGCCCGCCACGAGCGCGCCCTCTATGACCGCGTCATCGAGCGCCTCGACGGGGCCAACTGGCTGCGCATCCTCGGCACGGCGCCGGACAAGGGCGCCATCCTGTCGTTCACCGTCGAGGGCGCCCATGCCCACGACATCGCCCAGATCCTCGACAAGCAGGGCGTCGCCGTCCGCGCCGGCGCCCACTGCGCCGAGCCCCTGATGGCCCGCTTCGGCGTGACCGCGAGCGCCCGCGCTTCCTTCGCCCTATATAACACCCTGGACGAGGCCGATGCGTTCGCGAACGCGCTGGTCAAAGCCCGCAGCTTCTTCGCCTGAGTGATCATGACCGAGACCGTCGCCCCAACGCCCCTGACCCAGCAAGAGCTGGACGTGCTGACCGACAAGCTGGTCGAGCAGCTGAAGACGGTGTTCGACCCGGAGATCCCGGTCGACATCTACGAGCTGGGCCTGATCTACAAGGTCGACGTCTCGGACGACAAACACGTCGCCATCGACATGACCCTGACCGCCCCGGGCTGCCCGGTGGCCGGCGAGATGCCCGGCTGGGTCGAGGACGCGGTCATGGAATTGCCGGACATCAAGTCCTGCG
This sequence comes from Caulobacter sp., assembly GCA_044377925.1. Classification (GTDB taxonomy): domain Bacteria; phylum Pseudomonadota; class Alphaproteobacteria; order Caulobacterales; family Caulobacteraceae; genus Caulobacter. Next base: position 4,401 of record JBILYE010000107.1, read on the forward strand.
TCGTCGAGCTGGTCTTCGATCCGCCGTGGGACCCGTCCCGCATGTCGGACGAGGCCAAGCTCCAGCTGAACATGTTCTGACCATGGAAATCACCGCCACCCCCCGCGCCCGTCGCCCCCGCCCCAAGGTCGTCACCCTGAGTGACAGCGCCGCGGTGCGGGTGAAGGAGATCATGGCCAAGGCTGAAAAACCCTACGCCGGCCTGCGCGTGGGCGTGAAGAACGGCGGCTGCGCGGGGCAGGAGTACGTGCTCGAGTATGCCGAGACCGCCGGTCCGCTGGACGAGGTGGTCGAGGACAAGGATGTGACGATCCTGATCGACCCCAAGGCGGTTCTGTTCCTGATCGGCACGACCATAGACTACGAAGTCAGCCGCCTGTCCTCGAAGTTCGTCTTCCGCAATCCGAACGAGACCGACGCCTGTGGCTGCGGCGAGAGCGTGACGATTATCCCGGCCAGCGCAGAGTAGTCACTGTTCCTTCTCCCGCTTGCGGGGAGAAGGGATCGCTATGCAGCAGCCGCCTGAGCCGCCATCTTCCGCACCTCATCCGGCGTCGGCACCAACACTGATGGCTCCAGCGGCATCCCCGTCGCCTCGGCGATCAGCTCCTGGCTGCGGTTCTCGACGACATCGCGCAGGCGCTTGAGGAAGGCGTTCTTGTCGTCCCCCACCTCCATCGGCTCCAGGAACTCGACCGTGCATTTCCCGGGCGTCTTCCTGAACTCCTGCTGTTGCCAGAACAGCCCCAGGTTCGTCGCCACCGGCACCACCGGCAGGCCGAAGTCGCGGGCCATGAAGTAGACGCCCGAGCGATAGCGGAAATGCTCGCCCGGCTTGGCCAGGTTGCCTTCCGGGAAGATCAGGATGCGGCGGCCTTCCTTGTTGGCCAGGGCGGCGCTGTCGCTCAGCGCCTTGCGCGCTTCGGGCCCGCCGCAGTTGTCGACCACGATCGCGCCCAGCTTGCGCAGGATGCCCCCGACCAGCGGGAACTTCTCCATATGGTCGCCGGTCACGAAGGTGAGGTTGGGCACCGACGAGTAGAGGACGAAGCCGTCGCCCCAGCTGTGGTGCTTGGCGGCGACGATGAAGGCGCCCTTCGGCAGCCGTTCGTGCCCCTTCACGGTGATGTCGATGCCGGCGATGGCCCGCATGCCCCACATCATCCGGTGGGTATAGAGCTTGATCGCCCCCGCCGTCGGCCGGCGGCCGGGCAGGATCGACAGCAGGACCGCGCTCAGGGCGTAGAACACCGTGGCGGCCCAGTAGTAGCAGGCGAAAAGGATCGAGCGCATGGCGGGGACCATTCCCTAAAGGCGTTAGCGGGCGAACAACACAGCCTGGACGGCGGCGGTCATCAGTGGGGCGTGGGCCGAAAGGCTGTCGTCGCCAAGGCGGCCGTAAGCCTTGTTCTGGGCTGTCTGGGTAATCACCCCGATAGCCATGGCGGCCAGCAGGCGCGGGTCGGCCGGCGGTAGCTCGGCGTTGATCATCGCCTGCTTGATGACATTCTCGGTCACCGTCACCGGGTCGCGGCCGTCCTCCTGGTACAGGGGGATGAAACGGTGCAGCTGGGTCAGGTGGAAGGCGAAGGTCAGCCAATCCTCGTCGGCCACCTGGCAGTAGGCGCGGACGATGGCGGCGGCCTTGTCCTTGATGCCCGTGGCCTCTGCGGCGCTGTCCTCGATCAGGGAGGAGAGGCGGCGGTGGACGGTCATGAACAGGCTGGCGGCCAGTTCGTCCTTGCTGCGGTAGTGGCGATACAGGGCGCCTTCGGAGACGCCGGCTTCGGTGGCGATGGCGCGGGTCGTGGCGGCGTCGACGCCCTCCCGGACAAAGACTTCCAGTGCGGCGCGTTCAATGCGAGGTTTGGCGGACATGAGCAGTTCCCCTTGATGTGAGCATTTGCTCACATGTCGACGGGGATTGCAAGTGAGCAATTACTCACATTCCGGACTATCCATGAGCGGTATCGCCGACCACGCCGTTGAACTGCTGTCGGGTCTGGGATCCGTGACCGCCAAGCGCATGTTCGGTGGGGCCGGGATCATGCTGGACGGCATGATGGTCGCCGTGGTCTTCGGCGACACCGTCTACATCAAGGCCGATGATCTGAACGAGGCCGAGTTCGAGGCCGCCGGATCGAGCGCTTTCACCTACCAGATGAAGGATGGCCGCACCGGTCGCCTGCGCTACTGGCGACTGCCGGAGTCGGCGGAGGATGATCCGGAGGAAGCGGTGCGCTGGGGCCGGCTCGGTCTCGAGGCCGCCTTGCGGGCCCGCGCGGCCAAGGCGCCCAGGAAAGGCAAAAAGGCCCGGGCCGATATCGGTCCCGGGCCTTGGGATGGCTAGTGCGTCCTTCGACACGCCCGCTGCGCGGGCTACTCAGGATGACAAAAAGGGTGGGCTTCACTGAAGTTCGTCATGCTGAGTAGCGGCCGCAGGACGCGTGTCGAAGCACGCACGATCTCTACGCCCCCTTGAACGCCGCCGGACGCTTTTGCAGGAAGGCGCTGACGCCCTCGACGAAGTCGTCCGTCTTGCCGGCCACCTTCTGGGCCCGGCGTTCGGCCTGCAGTTGCTCGCCCCAGGTGTTGTCCTGGCTGTCCCAGATCAGCTGACGAATGAGGCCGAGCGAAGCCGGACCGTTGGCCAGTTCCTTGGCCACGGCGATGGCGGCGTCGCGCAGCTCGGCGTCGGCGACGACGCGGTTGCACAGACCCCATTCCAGAGCCTTTGCGGCCCCGATCTTGTCACCCATCAGGGCCATTTCCATGGCCCGGGCGCGGCCGATCATGCGCGGCAGCAGGTAGGTCGAGCCACCGTCCGGCACCAGGCCGATGCGACGGAAGGCCTGCAGGAAGTAGCCACTCTCGCCGACCAGGATGTAGTCGCCCAGCAGGCCGAAGGAGCAGCCGATGCCGGCGGCGGCGCCGTTGACGGCGGTGACCACGGGCACGGGGCAGTTTTTGATCAGGGTGACCAGCGGATTGTAGATGCTGTCGAGCGCATTGCCGGCGTCCGGCTTGCCGTCGACGTCCAGTTCACGGCCCGCCGCGCCGCCGCCCGACAGGTTGGCGCCCGAGCAGAACCCGCGGCCTTCGCCGGTCAGCACGACCGCGCGAGCCTTGATCTGGCCACCCGCGACACTGCGGAAGGCGTGAGCCAGTTCGCTTGCCAGGTCCAGACCGGCGGCATTCATCGAGCCGGGGTCGTTCATGATCACGACCGCGACGCCGTCGACCAGCTCAACCTTGATTTTTGCGTAGTCCATGACGGACCTCCCTCTGATGCTTTGGAAGGAGTCTGGGCGCTATAACCCCGGGGAACGCCAGAAAAAAATCAGGCGGCGACCGAGGTCACCTTCTCGCCGTTGGTCACGCGGTTTCGACCGGCCCGCTTGGAGATGTAGAGGGCGGCGTCGGCGCGATCCATGGTGCAGGCGCCGGTTTCGCCGGCCTTCCGCGTCGCCAGCCCGGCCGACAGGGTGACGGTGCCCAGGTCCTCGTTGGTGGAGCGGCGCTTCAGCATGCGTGAGGCGACCTCTTCGCGAATCTCCTCGAGGCAGACCTCGACGGTCTCTGCGTCCTCGCCCGGGAAGATCATCGCGAACTCTTCGCCGCCATAGCGGGCCGCAAAGCGCGGGGTCGCGCCGATCCGGCCGATGACGCTGGCCACGAAGCGAATGACTTGGTCGCCGGTCTGGTGGCCCCAGGTGTCGTTGAAGTTCTTGAAGTGGTCGATATCCAGCACCGCCAGCGTCAGGGCGCCGCCCTGTTCGTCGGCGTCGGCGCAGGCGCGGGCCAGTTCGTCATCGAACGACTTGCGGTTGGCCAGGTTGGTCAGGCCGTCAGTCGTGGCGTCGCGGCGCACCTGCTCCAGGTGTTCGCGCAGGCGGGCGACCTCGGTGGTCGAGTCCGACAGCTTCTGCTCCAGCGTATCGTTCTGCTTCTGGACGCGCTCGGTGGCGCTGGCCAGGGTCTGGACCATCTTCTTGATGGTGGTGGCGTCCGTCGCCGCGCCCAGGCCCTCACTGGCCGTGGACAGGGTTTCGCCGTAAGCCGCCGTCGACTTCTGGGCCGTCTGGATCGCCTTGGCGACCGAGGCCAGTTCCCTGGTCAGTTGATCCCCGGCGTCGCGGATCTGTTCGTTGAGCTTGGCCTTGGCCAGGTAGGCGGCGGCCAGTTCCTCGCTGACGGCCTCGGTCATCGGCTCGCCGGCGCCGATCAGCCGGGTCAGTTCCCTGGCCAGCGCTCCGTCCGGATCGGCGACGAAGTGCGACCAGAGCTCGAAGTTGAGCGGAGTCGGCCAGATGTTGTGGCGTTCCATCATGTCGATGGCCTTGCGCGTGATCTTGTAGGCCTGTGGCCCTCGCAAGGTCTGTTCAAGATCGCCGGCCATCGTCCCGTAATCCCCCGAAACGCAGCCGCTTTCGACGGATGCGCGTGTTTCAGTGAAACGACACTAGTGGGTAACGCCAAACGTCTGGTTAAAACGGGCGACCGTTGTGCGCTTGCCGACACGACGTTCGACCGCCATTCTGATCATCGATCACCTGAGCCGGAACGCACCGGCCGCCTGGGAGGGCAACCATGACCGACGCCGCCGCGATGCAAGGCATCCTCGACCGCCAGAAGGCCGCTCACCTGCGCGACGGCGCGCCGACGGCCGAGCAACGCATCGACCGTATCGACCGCTGTATCGGCCTGCTGGTCGATCATTCGAAGGCCATCGAGGATGCGCTGAACGAGGACTTCGGCAACCGCTCGCGCGAAGCCACCCAGCTGACCGACATCGCCGGTTCGATCGGGCCGCTGAAGCACGCCCGCGACAACCTGCGCAAATGGATGAAGGGCGAGAAGCGCAAGACCTCGCCCGCCATCCTCGGCCTGTTCGGCGCCAAGGCCGAGGTGGTCTTCCAGCCCAAGGGCGTGGTGGGCGTGATCAGCCCGTGGAACTTCCCGGTCAACCTGACCTTCGCGCCGCTGGCCGGCGTGCTGGCGGCCGGCAACCGGGCGATGATCAAGCCGTCGGAATTCACCCCGGCGACGTCTGAACTCATGAAGGTGATGTTCGGCAAGGTCTTCTCGGAAGAGGAAATCGCCGTGGTCACCGGCGGCCCTGACGTGGGCCAGGCCTTCAGCGAGCTGGCCTTCGACCACATGATCTTCACCGGCGCCACCAGCGTGGCGCGTCACGTGATGCGCGCCGCCGCCACCAACCTGGTGCCGCTGACCCTGGAACTGGGCGGCAAGAGCCCGGTGATCATCTCGCGCAGCGCCGACATGGCGCTCAGCGCCGCCCGGGTGATGAACGGCAAGACCCTCAACGCCGGCCAGATCTGTCTCGCGCCCGACTATGTGCTGACGCCCGAGGAAACCGTCGGTGAGTTCGTCACCCAGGCGAAGGCCGCGGTGACCCGGATGTTCCCGACCATCAAGGACAACCCCGACTACACCGCCGTGGTCGCCCAGCGGCACTACGACCGGATTATGGGCTACATCGACGACGCCCGGTCCAAGGGCGCCGAGATCATCGAGATCAAGCCGGACGGCGAGGACCTGACCCAGCAGGAACACCGCAAGATCGCCCCGACCCTGATTCTCAACCCGACCGACGACATGAAGGTCATGCAGGAAGAGATCTTCGGGCCGGTCCTGCCGGTGAAGACCTACAAGACCCTCGATGAGGCCACCGGCTACATCAACGCCCACGACCGTCCGCTCGGCCTCTACTGGTTCGGCACGGACGAGGCCGAGAAGACCAGGGTGCTGGAAACCACCACCAGCGGCGGGGTGACCGTCAACGACGTCATCATGCACGTCGCCCAGGAAGAGCTGCCGTTCGGCGGCGTCGGGCCGTCGGGCATGGGCAGCTACCACGGCCACGACGGCTTCAAGGAATTCAGCCACCGCAAGGCGATCTACACCCAGCTCAAGAAGGACATCGGTCCGCTGGTCGCCATGCGGCCGCCCTATGGGCCGGCCATCCGCAAGATGCTGGCGGGCCAGATCAGCCGCTAGGCTGAACCTGGGCTGAATATCGGGGGCGTGACGGCGGGGCATAGAGCCGCAACGTCGCGCCCTTTCAGCGCCGCTATTCCTACCTACGTTATAGGGGTCGCGGATCGTCGCGACTCGAAACGGAGAATGCTCATGCGCGCCCCCATCCTGGGCGGGCTGATCCTGGCGACCCTGACCGGTTTCTCGGTCCAGGCCCAGGGCACTGTCGATTTTCGCGCGCAGGCGCGGTGCCTTGCTGTCTATGAAGCGGCCGCCAGCGCGGTCGAGCAGGGCGGTGGCGACAAGGCCCTCGTCAAGAGCTTCGACCGTAACCGCGAACGCACCGCCCTGGCGCTGGCCGCCCGTCGTGACCTGCCGGCCGGGACCAACCCGGCGGCCATCCAGTCGGCGGAAGCCGACAAGCTGGACGGCATGAACAAGGACGCCTTGGTCAACGAAGCCAAGGCCTGCGACGAGACGCTGGGCTACTAGGCTCAGGCAGCAGAAAAAGAGACCCTTCTCCCGCTCGTCGGGAGAAGGTGGCCCCGCAGGTGGCGGATGAGGGCAGCGCCAGCGATGGCGGACTGCCCTCAATTCGTTTTGGGATACCAACAGCGCTGATCAGCGCCAGATCGAGGGCCACCGGACGGGCCGGTGCTGCCCTCATCCGACCGGCTTCGCCGGCCACCTTCTCCCGACAAGCGGGAGAAGGAACGGTAGTCAGTCGTCCTTGGACGGCGCCACGGTCGGCACAGGGCGTGCCAGGAAGGCCGGCAGTTCGTTGCCGAAGCCGACCACGCGGCGATCGTCGTCCTCACGGGGCGTTGGCGCACGAACGCCGCGCACCGGGTCAGGGCGACGCTCGGGACGGGCAGGGCGCTCGTCACGTTCGGGACGCTCCTCCCGGGCGGCGCGATCCTCACGGACCGGACGCTCTTCGCGAGCCGGACGCTCCTCACGGGCGGGACGCTCTTCACGAACCGGACGTGCTTCTCGGGCTTCGACCGGCGCGGCTTCACGCGGCGCCTCGTCGCGCGGCTTGCGATCGCGACTGCGACCGCCCCGTTCACGACGGGGGCGTTCCTCGCGGGCCTCGCGCTCGACCGGCGCGGTTTCCTCGGCGGTGAACACCGGCTCGGTGCTGGCGCGTTGCGGGCGGTCTTCGCGCGGGGCGCGTTCGGGACGTTCGGCCGGGGCGCTGATGGCGTCCATGCCGACCATCGAGGTTTCCGATTCCGGACGACCGCGGCTGAAGTCACGCTTGCGTTCGCGACCCCGGTCGCCGCCACGCGAACCCCCGCGTTCCTTGTCGATTTCCTTGCGACGGGCGTCCTTGTCCTTGGCGGCGGCCCAGTCGAGGTCGAGGACGACCTCGTTCGGCATCTTGCCGGTCAGCTTGAGGACCTTGTCGAGGTTCTTGTCGTCCGCCGGGGTGACGATCATGTAGGTCTCGCCCAGCTTTCCGGCCCGGCCGGTGCGGCCGATGCGGTGGACGTAATCGTCAGCGTGGTGCGGCACGTCATAGTTGAAGACGTGGCTGACGTCCGGAATGTCGAGGCCGCGCGCCGCGACGTCGGAGGCCACCAGCAGCTTCAGCTCACCCTTGCGGAAGCGCTCCAGCGTCTTCATCCGGGTGCCCTGGTCGAGGTCGCCGTGGATCGGGGCGGCGTCATGGCCGTGGACGGTCAGCGACTTGGCGACGATGTCGACTTCGCTCTTGCGGTTGCAGAAGACGATGCCGTTGCGGACCTCGGCCTTTTCGACCAGCGCCCGCAGGGCCATGCGCTTGGCGCTCGGCGAAACGACGGGCACGCGGACAAGATACTGGGTGATGGTCTCGGCGGTGGTGGCGGGACGGGCGACCTCGATGCGGGTCGGGTCCTTCAGGAACTGCTTGGTCAGCCGGGTGATTTCCGGCGGCATGGTGGCGCTGAAGAACAGGGTCTGCTTCTTCGGCGGCGTCATCTTGAAGATGCGCTCGATGTCCGGAATGAAGCCCATGTCGAGCATGCGGTCGGCTTCGTCGACGACCAGAGTCTGGACGCCGGTCATCAGCAGCTTGCCGCGTTCGAAATGGTCGAGCAGCCGGCCGGGCGTGGCGATCAGAACGTCGACGC
>JBILYE010000108.1:0-12400 GCA_044377925.1 Caulobacter sp.
TTGCATGCCGGGACCTGTTATGATGCCGATGGCCTCCTCACCGCGTATCCCGCCCTCAATGGAGGTTCCACAGGTGCAACGCGTTCTGATCATCGGACCCTGTGGATCAGGCAAGTCGACCCTCGCTTTCACGCTCGGGCGCCGGCTCGGCCTGCCGGTTCACCACATGGACCAACTGGGGTGGCTGCCCGGCTGGGTCGAAGCCGACAAGGATCAGCTGCGTGAGACGCTCGGCGCGATGGTCGCCACCGAGCGCTGGCTGATCGAGGGCAACTATGGAAGCACGCTGGACCTGCGCCTGCACCGGGCCGACACCGTGGTCTACCTCGATTTCCCGATCGCCCTCTGCCTCTGGCGGGTGCTGCGGCGCGTGCTGCGCTACCGGGGCCGGACGCGGCCCGACATGACGGACGGATGCCCGGAACGCTTCGACCTGGAATTCTTCCGCTACATCCTGTTCTGGAATTGGGGACCCGGTCCCCGGACGGAGGCGCATCTTCGGGGGCATGAGGGGAAGGTGGTGCGGCTTCGAGGGCCGAAGGCGCTGGAGCGGTGGCTGGCGACCTTGCCGGTTGAGGGGGCTGAGGGTCGGGTTCGGGGCGCATGACCCGAAGGTCGGCGATGGGCGGTTAGTGGACCCCGGCTGAGGCCGGCGGGAGCCGGAGGCTGGCTATTCCGATCCAGCGGTTCGAGTATAACGATGGGCCTGCTGGCGAGGGTGACCCTTTGCGAAAATCCATAGTCGATCACCCCGCCCGTATCGTGCCCCTTGCGTTTCTCGCTACGGTTCTGATCGGGACGGCGCTCCTGTCGCTGCCGTGGGCCACGACAAGCGGGAGCGTGGCGCCGCTGCTCACCGCGTTGTTCACCGCAACGTCTGCGGCCTGCGTGACGGGATTGATCACGGTCGATACCGCCACCTACTGGTCGCCGTTTGGTCAGGTGGTGATCCTCGGCCTCTTCCAGGTCGGAGGGTTCGGGATCATGGCCGGGGCAACCCTGCTGGGGTTGCTCATCTCCCGACGCATGAGGCTGGGTCAGCGTCTGGTTGCCCAGGCTGAAACCCGAAGTGTCCAGCTCGCAGACGTGAAGGGCGTGCTTCTGACCATCCTCGGCGTCACCCTCATCTGCGAGGCCGTCGTCGCCGCCGTCCTGACCCTGCGGCTTCATTTCGGCTACGGAGAGCCCTGGGGAAGTGCGGCCTGGACCGGCATCTTCCACTCGGTCTCGGCCTTCAATAACGCCGGCTTTTCCACCTATTCCGACAACCTGATGGGGTTCGCCCTCGACCCCCTGATCCTGTTGCCCCTGTGTGCGGCGATCATCGTCAGCGGATTGGGCTTTCCGGTGATCAACGAGGTGCTCAAGGAGTGGCGGACACCCCGGCGGTGGTCGATCCACGCCAAGCTGACCCTGCTCGGCACCCTGGGCCTTCTGTTTCTGGGCTTCGCGGGCGTCGCTGTCGCCGAATGGAACAATAGCGGCACAATGGGCGACATGTCCGCCAGCGGCAAAGCCCTGAACGCCTTCGCCCACTCGGCGATGAGCCGAACGGCAGGCTTCAACGCCGTCGACATCGGGCAGATGCGACCCGAGACCCTGTTCCTGACAAATGGCCTGATGCTGATCGGTGGCGGCAGCGCCGGCACCGCCGGCGGGATCAAGGTGACGACCTTCCTTCTGCTCGGTTTTGTCGTCTGGGCAGAGATCCGGGGGCGCTCCGATGTCACGGCCTTTCGCCGCCGGATCTGTCCGGATGCGCAGCGGCAGGCTCTGGCTGTCGTCCTGATGGCCGTGGGCCTTGTCGGCGTTTCGACCCTGGCCATCCTGTCGCTGACAACCCAACCCCTGGACAAGGTGCTGTTCGAGGTCATCTCGGCCTTTGCGACTGTCGGCATGAGTACAGGCATCACGGCAGCGCTGCCTCCATCCGCGCAGATGATCCTCATCGGGCTCATGTTCGTCGGACGGGTTGGAACAATCACCGTCGCCGCGGCGCTGGCATTGCGCGCCCGGCATGTCCCCTATCGCTATCCACTGGAGCGCCCCCTCGTTGGCTAGACCGAAAAATCAGATTTCGAACAATGTTGTGGTCGTGGGACTTGGCCGCTTCGGTGGCGCTGTCGCGCAGAGCCTGACGCGATTGGGCCACGAGGTCCTGGCGATCGAGGAAAGCCTTTCCCTTGTTCAGTCCTGGTCCGATCGCCTCACCCATGTCGTGCAGGCGGACTCGAGCAACATCGAGGCCCTGCGGCAACTCGGTGTCGCGGATTTTCAACATGCCGTGGTCGGTATCGGCAGCCATATCGAAGCCAGCGTGCTCACCGTCCTGGCGCTTAGCGAACTGGGCGTGCCGGACATCTGGGCCAAGGCGGTCACGACCAACCATGGGAAGATCCTGTTGAAGACGGGCGCCCATCATGTCGTCTATCCCGAGGTCGCCATGGGCGAACGGGTCGCCCATCTGGTGACCGGCAAGATGATTGATTTCATCGAGTTCGACGACGACTTCGCCATCGTAAAGACCCGCCCGCCTCGCGAGGCTGTCGGTAAGACGCTGGGAGAGTCACAGCTCCGTTCAAGGCACGGGGTCACGATCATCGGCGTCAAGCGCCCGCAGGTGGATTTCACCTATGCAGAGCCAAGCACCCTTGTGGTCGAAGGCGACCTGCTGATCGTCTCCGGCCCGACGGACATGGTGGAGCGGTTTGCGGCCCTGCCCTAGCCGGAGCCGGCTCAACGCAGACCCGCAATCCCATGAACGGCAGGGCCCAGAGCAGTTCAGCGTCCTCGATGGGCTTGAAGCGGGTGTCGTTGCTTTCCAGGGGCCAGAGGCCGGGGGCGTGTGAGCCGAAGGTCAGCGATGGGTGGGACCACGACACTGGCATCAGGCCCTAAACCGGACATGTCGTGCGGACTGAACTTGGGCTGGGTTGCGCGTCGGCGCGCCACCCGTTCGACACAGAGCGGGAGCGGAATAGCCCCGGGCGTCACCAGGCCGTTGTCTGTGGCTTTCCAACGACATGGCGCTGAGAAAACAACAGTCATGCGGCGGACGAGCAATCGCGTCACGCCTGCGTTCGGCTAGAAGCGCAGGGGCGGGGTCATGCGTGAGGGCGCAAAGATGTTCGGGCGGCGGCGAGGGGGCACGATCGGACTGGTCGGAGCGCAGCAGCTGCTGGGCGTCGGCGGTGCGCTGACGCTGGCGAACATGCTGAAGGACCTGATCTTTTGGGCCGATCTCCTTAAGGCCGTCTTCGACGGTTGGGCCGAGATCGTCCAAGTCTGGCTGTGGCCGGTGGGGGAGTTCCTGTTCGGCTGGGCCTTCGGCCTGCTGCGGATCGAACTCACCCCCTTCTGGAAAGATTACCTGACCATCAGCCTGCTGTTTGGGGCCGGGTTTGCGCGGCACTTCGTCCTCGTGCTGCGACGGATTCATGAGGAGGGCGCGGCGGAATTCGCAGCATGGGAAGAGGCCAAAATCCCGTTCCCGATCTACATGTCGACGACCCTGAAATGGGCACCGTTGTTCCTCGCCGTTCTGGCGGTTCCGGCGTGGCCGTTGAGCCTGATACTGTTCGCAGGCCTGATGCTGGCCTCGCGGGAGGATTGGCGTTTTGTTGCCTATGGCCTCGTGTCGGTGTTTCTGCCGCTGATCTATCTGGGGCTGTTGATCGCGTTCAATGAACTGGTTTTGACCTAGCGGGGGCGCAGGCCAAGGATGGGATGGTTCGGCGGCGGCGGGCTGATACTGCCCCAGATGGTGCGCATTGGTCCGGGGCGGTTCCTGATGGGAGCACCGGAAGGTGAGGACGGAGCCTCTTCCATCGAGCGCCCCCAGCACGAGGTGGCGATCGACTACCATTTCGAGGTCGGCAGATACCCCGTCACCTTCCGGGAATGGGACTCCGCCGCGCGGCGCGGGGCCTGCGACGGCTATCGTCCTGCGGATGAAGGTTGGGGGCGGGGCTGGCGACCGGTGATCAACGTCAATTGGGACGACGCGCAGGCCTATATTCGCTTCCTGAATGACCGGACCGGTCGCGGCTATCGCCTGCTGTCGGAGGCGGAGTGGGAGTACTGCTGCCGGGCGGGCACCACCACGGCCTACGCCTTTGGCGAAACGCTCACCAACCGCAGCCAAGGCGTGGTCTTTTCTTACAACCGCACGGTGGAGGTGCGCCGGCTATGGCCCAACCGCTGGGGTCTGGTCTCCATGCACGGCAATGTCTGGGAATGGTGCGAAGATGGCTGGGTCTCCAGCCATGATGAACCGGGACGGCGGGACGACGGAAGCTCCCGGCTACCGGGCAATACGGACGGACGGGTTCTCCGCGGGGGTTCCTGGCTAGACAATGCACGAGGAGTTCGTTCCGCTTCCCGCAGGTGGTACCAGTCATCTAAGGACCGCGATAGCCTGACGGGGTTCCGCCTCGCTCGCTCGCTATGACTCCGTGCCGCCTGACGAGCCTTCGCACGCGGCCCTGACGGGTCGGGATCGGCGGTTGGCGCCAGGACCGAAAGCAGACATTGGACAGCCGCGCCGGAAGCAGACTTCGCCGAGGTCCGTTCGGGGTCGAAACCGGCCATCCCGCAGCCAACAGTCGGCTATCCCGGCGTTCGCCGGGATGAGCGGTGGGAGGGGTGATGTCGTGTGGCGGGCTCGGACCAGGCGGCGGCGTCAGACCCGCAATCCCATGAACGGCAAAGCCCACAGCAGTTCGACGTCCTCGATCGGTTTGAAGCGGGTGTTGATGCTTGCCAGGGTTCAGAGGCCCGGAACGCTTCGACCTGGCGTTCTTCCGCTACATCCTGTTCTGGAAGCGGGGGCCGGATCCCCGCACGGAGGCGCATCTTCGGGGGCATGAGGGGAAGGTGGTGCGGCTTCGAGGGCCGAAGGCGCTGGAGTCACGCCTGGCCGACCTGGTCGCAAACAGGACAGGCGCCTATCGCCGCTTCGCGGACTGACCGCACTCTCCAGACGCCCGTCGGTTTCGACTAGCGACACTGTCTATGTCATTATATCGTGCGGGTCCTGCGTTGACCGATGGGAGAGGACGTCATGGAGCTCTTGGCCTGGCCGTACGGGATCGAGATGTCGATCGCTGCCGCGTTTGAAAAGGAAACGACCCGTTGACCCGGCCCTATCGGATCTTCGGTTCGGAGATGTCGCCTTACTCGGTGAAGGTGCGATCCTATTTCCGCTTCAAGCAGATACCCCACCTCTGGGTCCCGCGCGGGCAGGACAACGAGGATGAGTACAGGCGGTTTGCGCGCCTGCCCATCGTGCCGACCGTTGCCACGCCCGATGACGAAGGCCTGCAGGATTCCACCCCGATCATGGAGCGGATCGAGACAGCGCATCCGCAGCCATCGTGTCACCCGAGCGACCCCGCCCTGAAGTTCCTGTCGGAGCTGATCGAGGAGTTCGGCGACGAATGGGGCAACAAGCTGATGTTCCATCATCGTTGGTATGCGCAGGTCGACAAGCTGGCGTCCGCCCAGACCCTTGCACGGCTATCGCTTCCGCAGGGCGACGCGGAGGCGGTCGCCGGCAGGGCGGCGATGATCCTGGAACGCATGAGCGGCCGGGGTCATTTCGTGGGGTCGAGCGACGCCAACGCGCCGCTGATCTCGGCCTACTATTTCGAGCTGATCGACCTTCTGGAGGTTCACCTGGCTTCGCGCCGCTACCTGTTTGGTGAGCGTCCCGCGTTCGCGGACTTCGGCCTTGCCGGACAACTCTATGAGTGCTCCGTCGATCCCACGTGCGGCGCGGGCATGCGGGCGCGGGGCCCGCATGTTCTGGACTGGTGCCATCGTATGATGGAGCCGCGCGCCGACGGAGATTTTGAGGCGTGGGCAAGCCTGGCGCCAACCATGGCTCCGATCCTGAGCTACGTCGGCAGCTACTTTCTGCCCTGGACGGCGGCGAACGCAGCGGCGCTTGAGGCTGGCGCGGATGCGTTCACCGTGGATCTCCCAGGCGGCCCCTACACCCAGCCCCCGCAGAAGTACCACGCGCGATCGCTGGGCGCCCTGAGGGCGAAGTACGCCGCGGCAGCGTCGGCTCCTGGCCTCGAGGCGATCGTCGCGGACGCGGGATGCCTTGCCTTTCTTCGCTAGGGCAAAGTCGGCCACGGAAGTGGCCGTGCGGAGTGTTCGGCTTGCCTAGCCCAGGCTCAGCCCCTATCGGCAGGCCATGACCTCGGAAACGGCCCAGCCGCCATCGCGCCGCGCCCGCCGGACGCCGCCCCCGGAACTGGACGGGCGGATGGAACGCGGCCGCGTCACGCGGGAGAAGATAATCGCCGCCCTGCTCGACCTCATTCGCGCGGGCAATCTGAGCCCGACGTCCGAGGATGTGGCGCAGTACGCGGGGGTGGGACACCGCACCGTCTTCCGTCACTTCCAGGACATGGAATCGCTGTTCGAGGAGATGAACGCCAAGGTTCGCACCCTTGCGCAGCCGGTGCTGACGGAAGCCCCCTGCGAAGGATCGCTGGCGGAACGGGTCGAACAGCTGGTCGCAACCCGGGCGGCCCCGTTCGAGCAGATCACCGCCTATTACCTCTCCGGCGAAACACGCCTGCACACCTCGCCAACGCTCCAGCGCGCGCGGGCGCAGTTCGCGGCTCAACAGCGCCGCCAGCTCCTGGCCTCCCTGCCCGAAGTGGGCGCGCGGCCGGAGGTCGCGGCCGCCGTAGAGATGCTGACCTCAATGGATGGATGGCTTAGGCTGCGTCGCACGCAGGGCCTGAGCGCGAACCAGAGCAGGCTGGCCATCGTCGCCGCCGTTCAACGCTTGCTGGCCGACTGAGCCCCTCGGCCAGGTTTCAGCAGAACCAGTCTGGTCTGGCGGCAGGGTCAGGGCGCCCGACCGCCAGTCTCTACCGTCGGCGTTGCCAAGCCCGAGATCACCATATAATGACATGGTGACTGTCACTACATGTCATCGGGCGAGTCCCGCAGGACATTGATCGGGACTGAGGGAACGGGGGCCGGGCGATGGCGACTTTCTGGGTTTGGGGCGTCGCCCTGCTGGTCTACGGCGCCTTTCTGGCCTGGTACGTCAACTGGCGTGGCCCCCTGTCAAAGGCCGAAGTCGAAGCCCTCATGGCGCGTATGCGCGCCAACAATGTCGGGCACGGCGACCAGGACGAAATGCCGGTCATACAACGCTTTCTCGAGGAGGATGACGGCCGCGAGTTCTACATGCTCAACGTCATCCGCATGTCAGACAGCGACGTCGCCGACCCCGTCACCGGCAAGATGAGACCGGCGCGCGAGATCATGGCCGGCTACACTCGCATGTTCATGCCTGCGCTGTTCGCCCGCGGCGGACACCCGGCGCTGGCCGCGCGCCGCGTCGGCGGCATGGTCGACACCTGGGGGCTCAAGGAAGTCCCGCAGTGGTCGATGATGGGCTACATGCGCTATCGAAGCCGGCGCGACCTCGGGCATCTGGTTTGCGATCCCCGTTTTGGCGGCGCCCATGCGTTCAAGTTCGCCGCGATGCCGCAGACCTTCAACTTCCCGACCCGCCCGATGATCATGACCCTGGCGGGCCCGCAGATCTGGGTCGGCCTGTCGCTGGCCCTCGCCGCAGCGGTCGCGCAGATCGCCCTGCTGCTGTCCGCCGCGCAGACCTGACGTCGCGCTTTGAGCCTCAACCTGACCTTCAGACCAGAGTCGACCCATGAGAATCCTGCGCACGCCTGACGAACGGTTCGAAAACCTGCCGGAGTTCCCGTGGGAGCCCCACTACATGACCGTCAGGGACGATGACGGAACCGACATCCGTATCCATTTCGTCGACGAGGGGCCACGCGACGCCGCCCCGATCCTGTTGATGCATGGCAATCCATCCTGGGCCTACCTCTATCGCCACATGATCCCTGGCCTGCTGGCGACCGGGCGCCGGGTGATCGCGGTCGATCTTGTCGGGTGCGGGCGGTCGGACAAGCCGGCGGCGAAGAGCGACTACACGCTTGCGCGGCATTACGACTGGATGGGCAAGTGGCTCACGCAGATGGACCTCAGCGACATCACCCTTTTCTGCCAGGACTGGGGCGGCACGATCGGCATCTATCTGGCCGCGCAGAACCCTGAACGCTTCGCCCGCGTGATCGCCTCCAACACCGGCCTGCCGCTGGGCGAGGGCGAAAGTGAGTTCATGCAGATGTGGGTCGGCATGATGCGCGAGGCGACAAGCTTTCCCTGGCCGATGCTCGAGGCCGGCATGCAGCGCAAGCTGACCGGGGAGGAACTGGCCGCCTACCACGCGCCATTTCCGTCATCGGACTACGAGGCCGGCATCATCCAGTTTCCCGTCCTGATCGCGGTACAGACCGACAACCCCGGCGCGCCGCTCAACCGTGACGCGTGGGCGAGGCTTGCGACGTTTGACAAGCCCTTCCTGACCCTGTTCGGCGACCTCGATCCGGTGGCGCGGGGATGGGACAAGCGGGCGCAAGCGTACATTCCCGGCGCGGCCGGGCAAAAGCACCACAACATTCCGACCGCGAACCATTTCATCCAGGAAGACGCACCGGACGAACTGCTCTCCCACATCATTCCGTTCCTTGATGTGAACTGAGGAGACCGCTCCGTGGCGCTGTTGCCCCCAAGCACGAATGCCGGCTATCGCGGTTCGATCGCCGCCGCCTGGTTTCTTGCCTTGTCAGCCGTGATGACCATCGTACCGGGCTTGATCCACTATTTCCTGCCCGACGGCGGTTCAGGCGTCATCGCCCGTATCGACCTGACGACCCGCGCCGACACCATCATCGCTCTCTTCGCCTGGTATGGCGCCATGCAGATCCCGTTCGGGCTCCTCATTCTGATCATCGCTCTGCGATACCGCACACTCGTACCCCTGGTGTTGCTGCTCCTGATCCTCATGCAGTCGCTCAGCGCCTTTTCCGCGTGGTTCTGGAAGAGCTCCCAGGGCGGCCACCATCCGCCGGAACACTATGGCTCGGCCCTGTTT
Organism: Caulobacter sp.; assembly: GCA_044377925.1. Lineage (GTDB taxonomy): Bacteria > Pseudomonadota > Alphaproteobacteria > Caulobacterales > Caulobacteraceae > Caulobacter. The sequence continues at coordinate 8,993 of JBILYE010000108.1, forward strand.
GTCTTCCTCGGCCTTGCCTTCCTCGCCCTCTCCCTGCGCCCTCGCCGCGCCTGACAGGAACGTAAAACATGATCACCCAGGTTCAGGTCCGCCGTTCGTCTTTCGGCGAAACCCAGGTCGTTTCCATCGACAGGCCCGAGCTCGCCGACGGCGAAATTCTCGTGGCCATCGACAAGTTCGCCATGACCGCGAACAACGTCAGCTACGCCCTCTCCGGGGACATGATCGGCTATTGGAAGTTCTTCCCCGTAGCGGAGCCCTGGGGGATTGTTCCCGTCTGGGGATTTGCCGACGTCGTCGAATCCAGAGCCCCCGGCATTGCTGTTGGCGAGCGCATCTGGGGCTTTCTGCCGATGGCCAGCCACCTTGTCATGCGTCCGGCAGCGGTGACTGAACGCTCTCTCACAGACGGGGCCGCCCATCGCGCGGAGCTGCCAGCGCTCTACAACAACTATCAGCGCACTAAAGGCGACCCGGCCGCTCTGACCGCTATGGAGGACGCGCGGTGCGTCCTCTTCCCGCTCTTTTCGACCTCCTACGTCCTTTACGACTACCTTGTGGACAACGCCTTCTTCGGGGCCCGGCAGGTGTTGGTCGGCAGCGCCTCCTCCAAGACCGGCCTCGGGCTGACGAACCTGCTCTCACGGCATGACGGCGACCGCCCCCGCGTGGCGGGTCTGACCTCACCCGGCAATGTCGGCTTCGTGAATGGCCTGGGGACCTGCGACGAAGTGGTCACCTATGACGCTATCGGCGCCCTGGATCCGAGCGTCCCGACCGCCTTCGTGGACATGTCCGGCGATGGCGCCGTCGTGACGGCGATTCACGCCCGGTTCGGCGCCAATCTCAAGCTCAGCTGCGCCGTCGGCGCGACCCATTGGGGCGCCGGGCGCTATCGGCCTGAGCAGGCGGCCACACCGCATACCTTCTTCTTCGCGCCGGCCCAGTTCGCCAAGCGGGACGTCGACTGGGGGCCTGGCGAGATCATGCGCCGCGCCCAGGTCGAGGCGACGCGCATGTCGGCAGAACTCAAGGGAACGCTGGACGTCCACCATGAACGGGGATCGGATGCGGTGATCGCCGCCTGGCGTGGCCTCGTCGGCAATACGATCGCGCCGAGCGTCGCCCTTATGGCCTCATTGGCCTGAGCCGCCGGCTTTCCGTCCTCGTGAGCCGGAACCTCCACCGGGACCCGCGCTCGGCGCCCTTGGCTGAATGGCGCACAGTCATGGGCCAGCGGGGGTGATGGATGTGCCGTTCGCCAGCGGCAGGAGACCAATTGCCGTTGGACTCCGCCCATCAACCATCGCCGCTTGCGACACCGCAGTATCGCCGCCTGGATATCAGCCCCGGATGAGGCCCAGGCCCCGCTAAACAGACGCCGCGAATGGCTCGACTGTTCTGACGGCCTACAAGGATAGATTTCAATGCCGGAAGATCGGGAGTTCAGGGTTGTCGGAGTCGGCGCGTCTCCCTACACGCGGAAACTCCGTGCGGCGGCGCGGTTTCGACGTCTGCCGTTTCGGTTTGTGGTAGCGGGCAGCAAAGAGGCCAACGCCCTCCCGGAGCGGTCCTTACCTCTCTTCCCCTACTTCGTGGCGCCAGATGCCGATGGCGCGCTCACGCAGGTGCAATCGGACTCGACGCCAATCCTGACCGTCCTCGACGAGGCCTATCCGCAGCGGCGGCTGCGGCCGGCTGACACCGCCCTTCGACTCCTTGACCTGTTGATCGAGGACTATGGCGACGAGTGGCTCAGCAAGTGCATGTTCCATTACCGCTGGTCTTGTGCGCCCGACACGGAGCGTGCCAGCGCCTATCTCCCCTATACCACAGCCATGCAGATGGCGCCTGATCGGGGCGTGCAGGCGGCCGCAGCTTTCGCCGCGCGCCAGATTTCTCGCATCGGTGTTGTCGGCTCCAACGAGACGACCGGGCCGGTGATCGAAGCGAGCTGGCGCCGCTTCCTGGAGGTCTTTGACGCCCACATACAGAACCAGCCATTCCTGCTCGGCAACCGACCTGGCGCAGGCGATTTCGCCTGTTACGGACAAATGACCATGCTGGTGATAACCGATCCGACGCCCGCTGCGGTCGCGTTTGACGTCTCGCCGCGCGCCTATGCCTGGACGGAGCAGTGTGAAGATCTAAGCGGCCTCGACGTCAGCGAAGACGACTGGATCGACCTTGAAGAACCGTCCGAGACGTTTCGCGCCCTCCTGACCGAGATTGGTCGGGTCTACGCGCCGTTTATGCTGGCCAATGCAGACGCAGTGGCGCGCGGTGCGGAGCAGGTCATTTGTGAAATCGATGGCCAGCCCTGGAGGCAGGCCCCCTTCGTTTACCAGGCCAAGTGCCTGCGGTGGCTACGCGAGGCCTATTCGGCGCTGACGCCCGCTGACCAAGGCCGCGTTGACGCCGTCCTTGCAGGTACTGGCTGTGCAGCGCTGTTTGAAGGAGCGTAGGCGACCGGTGGATTGAGATCGCATCCTTTACTCGCCGCCTGGCAAATGCACCAAGAGCACTATGAGCGGGTGTCCGAATTGGGCCCCTCCTCATGGAGGGTTCTGTCGCGGTAACGACTGCGGGTCGAAGAAGCCTATCCCCCACGCCGCCGATCAAGCAGCGGCGGAGGCAGCCGCTAACGCCTGGTAAGAATCGGTCCGGAGATGGCGGAGGGGCGGTCGGCGGATCAGATGGGGCTGGAGCTTGAAAGTATCGTAGAGCGGGGCGTGAGGGCCTGAGAACGTCCGCTCCGGGCCGGAAGCGGCCATCGGGCAGCCGGCGGGCGCGGTAGCAGGCGCTGGCCAGACCGTTCTTTCAGACCCGCAAACCCATGAACGGCAGGGCCCAGAGCAGTTCGACGTCCTCGATCGGTTTGAAGCGGGTGTTGATGCTTTCCAGGGTCCAGAGGCCGGGGGCGGCGCCGCGGCGGAGGATCTTGACCATCTTTCGGCCGTCGGCCAGGCGGGCCATGACCTCGTGGCCGACCAGGGGGGTGGGGTCGTCGTAGCGGCGGCCGAAGATCAGGTGCTCGCCGTGGCGGAAGCGGGGCATCATGCTCTCGCCATCGACGATCAGGACGATGCCGTCCTCGGGCACCATCGGGTCCAGCCAGTCGGCGGCGGCGCCCATCTCGTAGTCGTCGTCGAACAGGGCCTCGGCCCCGGCCGCCACCTTCCCCAGCACCGGCAGGCCCGGGCGGCGGGCCTTCATCGGCCCCTTGCCGGTGTAAAGCCATTCGGCCCGCACCCCGAAGGCGCGGGCGTAGTCCTCGGCCTTGCGGAAGGAGAAGCTGGCGTTGCCGTTCTCGTTGCTGGCGTAGGTGTTGAGGTTCCAGCCGTGGGTCCGCGCCGCCTCGGCCGCCGAGCCCAGGCCCTTGGCGCGGCGGGCCCGGCGCAGGCGTTC
>JBILYE010000109.1:0-12393 GCA_044377925.1 Caulobacter sp.
CGGAGATCAGATGACGGACTTTTCCGCCCAGTATCGTATCGAGTTCGCCAAGACGGCGAGCCTGCTTCTGCAACAGCGCGGCTCGAAGCTGCGCAATCATGTGATGGTCGGCAGCCACAAGGGCGAGGGCGCCTCGCCCGTCGACCAGTACGGCGTCACCGAGGCGCGCGAGCGCACCGGCCGGGCCGTGCCCAAGGAAAGCTCCAACACGCCGGTCGACCGGCGCTGGGCCTATCCGCGCTTCTTCGACTGGAGCGACATCGTCGACAACATCGACCTGTTGCAGACCGCCTCTGACCCGCAGAACCCGCTGGTCCAGGCCTGCACCGCCAGCCTCGGCCGGCGCATCGACGACGAGATCATCCGCGCCTTCTTCGCTGATGCGCGGACCGGCAAGCAGGGCGGCACGACGACCAGCTTTCCGGCCGGCCAGCAGATCACGGCCGGCGGCGTCGGCCTGACGTTCGAGAAGCTGCGGGCGGCCAAGAAGATCCTGATGGCCAACGAGGTCGACCTGGCCAACGACCCGATCATCTGTGTGGTCAATTCGGTGCAGCACGACGCCCTGCTGGGCGAGATCGAGATCACCAGCGCCGACTACAACGGTGGCGACCGGCCGGTGCTGAAGGAGGGGATCATCACCCGCTTCCTGGGCATCGAGTTCGTCCACTGCGAGCGGCTGACCCTGTCGGGGGCGAACCGGCGGGTGCCGATCTACGCCAGGAGCGGCATGCACCTGGGCATCTGGTCGGACGTGGCCACCGACATCGGCCCGCGCCGCGACCTGGAGGGTAACCCGATGGAGGTGACCGGCTCGGTGACCATCGGGGCGACACGGACCGAGGAAAAGAAGGTCGTCGAGGTGCTCTGTACCGAGAGCTGATGACTACTCCGGCCCCTTCTCCCGCTTGTCGGGAGAAGGTGGACCGCGCAGCGGGCCGGATGAGGGCAGCACCGGCCTGAGACGATTTCGACGGCGCTGAACGCGCCAGAACATGGCCAGTCCTCCGAGGCTGGCGCTGCCCTCATCCGTCGGCCTGCGGCCGCCACCTTCTCCCGGCGAGCGGGAGAAGGACCAACTCAGGAATCCGTTCATGCCCATCGCCAACACCAAATCCACCGCCGTTTCCAACCGTGACGCCAGTCCGCGCGTGCCCAGTCCCGCCCATCTGGTGCGGGGGCCGCTGTTCGAGGCGGTGGGGACGGTCGAGATCGCGGCCGCTGATGACGACACCTCTGTGTACCGTATGGCTCGGCTGCGCAGTTCGGACCGGGTCAGCCAGCTGACCGTCTTCAACGACGCCATCACCGGCGGGACGGGGTTCGACCTTGGCCTCTATCGCACCGCCGACGATGGCGGGGCGGTGATCGACGCCGACCTGTTCGCCTCGGCCATCAGCCTGGCCAGCGCCAGCATCACGGGCACGGATGTCGTGTTCGAGAGCGCGGCCACCGATATCGCCAAGATCGAGAAGCGGCTGTGGGAATTGCTGGGTCTCAGCGCCGATCCGCAGGTCGACTACGACGTGGCCTTCACCGGCGCGACGGTCGGGACGGCGGCGGGGACGGTGAGCCTGCGGGTGCGGTTCACCGGCGGGTACTAGTTGCTCCCCCCTCGGGGGAGCTGTCGCCCCCGAAGGGGGTGACTGAGGGGGTCCGCTACCGGCGGTGGGGACCCCCGCCACCATCGCCTGCGGCGATGGTCCCCCTCCCCCGATGGGGGAGGATCCTGAACTCCACAGACGGAAGCCCAGATGCCCACATCTCCTACCGCGGTCGGCAACGCGGCGCTTGGCAAGCTTGGCCAGGGCGCGGTGTTGTCGTTTGATGATCCCGATGACCGGGCGCGCTGGCTGAAGAGTCGGTTCGCCGACGTGCGGGACCTGTGCCTGCGGGCCAACCGCTGGCACTTCGCCATGGCCAGGGCGCGGTTGAGCGCCGAGGCGACGGCGCCGGCCTTCGGCTATGCCCGGCAGTTTCCTCTGCCTACGGACTGTCTGCGGCTGCTCGAGGTCGGCGGCGTGGCCGTGACCCCGGGACTGGCCGACTATCGGGGTGGCTCGCAGCCGGCCTTTGCGCTGGAAGGCGGCAGGGTCCTGACCGATGCGGCTGCGCCGCTGGAGGTTCGTTACGTTCGCCGGGCCGAGGACGTGGCCGGCTGGGACCCGCTGTTCGCCGAGGCGGTCGCCTGCCGCCTGGCTTTCGATCTGGCGGAGAAGCTGACCCAGTCGTCGGGGAAGAAGGAGGCGGCCTTGCGCGACTACCAGCTGGCCGTGCGCGAGGCGGTGCGGGTCAACGCCATCGAGACGGCGCCGGAAGCGGCCGCGGACGGCAGCTGGGTGCTGGCCAGACTTTAGCCATCGGATCCGCTGGTGGGGACCCCCTCCACCACGCTTCGCGCGGTCCCCCTCCCCCGATGGGGGAGGACCTGAGAGGAGAGACATGAAAGCCAATCCCGCCATCACCAGTTTCAACGCCGGGCTGCTGTCTCCGCTGCTGGGGGGACGGCCGGACCTGGAGAAGTGGCAGTCGGGCCTGGTCCGCTGTGACAACCTCATTCCCCGCGTGCAGGGCGCCCTGCAGCGGGCGGCGGGGAGTGTCTTCGTCGGGGCGGTCAAGGACAGTGCGATGCGCTGCTGGCTGGCGCCCTTCGTGTTCAGCCAGGCCGACGCCTTCGTGCTGGAGTTCGGGCCGGGCTATATCCGCTTTTTCCGCAATCGCGGGCGGCTGGTTGATGCAGAGGACGAGATCTTCGAGATCGAGAGCCCCTATCTGGCCGCCGACCTGACGCGGGCGGACGGCAGTTTCGGCGTGCGGTTCGAGCAGTCGGGGGATGTGGTCTACCTGGCCTGCGCCGGCCATGCGCCGCGGGTGCTGAAGCGCCTGGCCAATCTGGACTGGGTGCTCGAGCCGTTCGAGGCCAGGGGCGGGCCGTTCCGGGACGCCAACACCGACGAGGCGATCGAGGTTTCGGCGACGGGAACGCTGACGGTCGGCGGGACGGTGACCCTGACGGCGAGCAGCGGGATCTTTGAGGCGGGCCATGTCGGCGGGCTGTTCGAGCTGGAGCTGAAGGATGGCGCCGATGTGCGGGCCTGGCAGGTGCGCACCACCACCGATGTAGGCGACCGGCGGCGGGCGGACTGGCGTCACTACCTCTGCACCCAGGTCGGGCCCGTCGACACCAGCGACAAGCCGGCGATCTGCGGCGAGGAGCTGCCGGTCCACACCCGCGGCAAATACTGGGACGGCACCGGCGAGGAGCAGAAGGGCGACGGGGCGGTCGGCTCCATCGGGGTGGAGTGGGAATATCTGCACTCCGGCTATGGCCATGTGCGGATCACCGGCGTGACCAGCGGGACGGTGGCGACGGCGGAGGTGCTGGCGCGGTTGCCGGACGAGCTGGCGACGCAGGCCAGTCATCGCTGGGCCTTCGGGGCCTGGTCGCCGGCCGCCGGCTGGCCGGACAATGTCTGCTTCTTCCGGGAGCGGCTGAGCTGGTTCCGGGGGCAGCAGGTCTGGCATTCGACCGCGGGGGACTTCGCCAACTTCGAGGCGCGGACCCATGGCGAGGTGCTGCCGGACAGCGCCGTGGTGCTGTCCATCCAGTCGGCGCAGGGCAATCCGATCGAATGGGCGGCGCCGACCCGGTCGGTGCTGTTCATCGGGGCCGGCGGCGGCGAGCACAGCCTGAAGGCCCAGACCAGCGCCAGTCCCTATGGCCCGGGCAACACCCAGCAGGATCCGGAAACCGCCTGGGGCGGGGTCGGGGTCGAGCCGGTGCAGGTCGGGGCCGGCGTGGTGTTCGTCGAGAAACTGGGCCGGCGTCTGCGGATGCTGGTCCCGGCCCAGGACGGCTATGAGGCGCTGGATCTGAACAAGTATCGCGGGCTGATGGCCCCGGTGATCGCCATGGCCTGGCAGCAGACGCCGCATGAGAGCGTCTGGTGCGTCACCGCCGAGGGCGGGCTGGAGGCCCTGACCCTGCAGCTGGAGGACAGGGTGTTCGCCTGGCGGCGCCATCTGCTGGCGGGGGCGGTGGAGTCGGTGGCCGTCGTGCCGTCGCCGGATGGCGGCAGGGACGATGTCTGGCTGATCGTCCGTCGGCAGATCGATGGCGAGACGCGGCGCCATGTCGAGGTGATGGCGGCCGAGTACGAGGCCGGCGACGACCAGGCGCTGAGCATCTATGCGGCCAGCGCCCTGACCTATGAGGGCGCGCCGACGACGACCCTGTCGGGGCTGGAGCATCTGGAGGGGATGAACGTCACGGTGAAGGCCGATGGCGCGGCCCATCCGGACCGGGTGGTGAGCGGCGGCGCGATCACCTTGCAGGCCCCGGCCGGCAAGGCGGTTGTCGGGCTGGCGGCGCCCTATGCCGGCCAGATCATGCCGCTGGAGGCCGGGGCGGCGGCGGGCAGCGCCCAGGGGCGGATCAAGCGGGTGCATGGGCTGACCGTGCGGCTGCTGGACAGCCTGGGCGGGCGGTTCGGGCCGGCGCCAGGACGATGCGATCCTCTGCAGCATCGGCGGGCGGGCGAGGCGATGGATGGTCCGCCGGCGCTGACCAGCGGTGATGTCGCGATGACCTTTCCGGGCGGCTACGACGGGGCCGCGACGATCGCCTTCGAGGGCGATGACGGTTTCCCGTTCACGTTGATCGGGCTCTATCCGGAGCTGGTGACCTATGAGGGGTGAGGTCGTTCCCTTCCGGGCGGCGCATCTTGAATCCCTGACCCTGCAGCCGGCCCAGGCGGCCTGGCGTGGGCGGATCGACGGGGAGGCCGGGGCTGCGCTGGAAGCCGGCGGGATGGCCTGGACGCTGCTGTGCGGGGTGCGGGTCATCGGCTGCGGCGGGGTCATCGACCGGGGCGGCGGGCGGGGCGAGGCCTGGGCCCTGCTGGCCCAGGACGCGGGGCCGGCGATGCTGGCCGCGACCCGGGCGGTGGGCCGCTATTTCCAGACCGCGCCGTTTCGCCGGATCGAGGCGGTGACGGCGGTGGATTTCGCCCCGGCGGCGCGCTGGACGCGGCTGCTGGGGTTCGAGCCGGAAGGCCGCATGCGCGCCTTCTGTGAAGGCGGCGGCGACGCCGAGCGTTGGGCATTCATCAAGAAGGAGCGGGCATGGCCTGGGTTGGCGCAGTCCTGAACATCGTGAACTCGGTCGCCGGGGTGGCCGGCGGCGCGGCCGACGGGCAGGCCAGCGCCGCCCAGCGGGCCTTTTCCAGCAAGGCGGCGCGCGACAACGCCCGAACGGTCGGTGACCAGAGCGCGATGCGGCAGGAGGCGATGCGGCGGGAGTCGGATCAGCTGCTGGGCGCGCAGCGGGCGGCGATCGCCGAAAGCGGCACGGGGGCAGGCGGCTCCAACGGCCTGATCATGGCGCAGGACGCGGCCCTGGCCGAGCTCGACGCCCTGACCGAGCGCTACGAGGGCCGGCTGAAGATGACCGAGCTGGACAACCAGGCCGATCTGCTGGGCGCCGAACAGGTCAGCGGCATGCAGCAGCTGTTCGGCAAGCGGGGTCTGGGGCGGCTGTCGCACTACAATTGGGGCAACCCCGGCAACTGGGGCGCTCCGGGATCCAACAAGGGCAGGGGCTGGTAGATGCCGATCATTCCACGATACCAGTCGCGCGGCGGGCCGCGGGTCCAGACGCTGGACTACGCGGGCGCCTATCAGCCGCCGGGGGGCGAGGACTGGCGGATGCTGGCGCAGGCCGCCAGGGCCGGCGGGGCGATCGTCGATGGCGCCCAGGCGTTCAAGGAGCCGCACGACCCGTCGTCCGAGCGTGATGTCGTCAAGGCCAAGACGCGGGACGTGGACTGGCGGCGGCAGCAGCTGGAGCGTCCGCAGGCTGATGTTGCGGCCGTGGCGCGGTCGCGGGATGTGGCGGGCGAGGGCCTGGAGCCGGCGGCGCGGGCCGCCTTCGACCTGTTGACCGGGCCGCGCGAAGCCGGCTTTGCGGCGGCGGCCACGGGCCGCGTAGCGGCGGAGCAGCAGGCCATAGCAAGGCAGCTGTCTGAGGATCGCGAGGCGCTCGGCGTCGAGGAGTATGTCGCTCTGGCCGACCTTGCGCCGGACCAGGCCCGGGCCGCTCTGGGGTCGGCGATCGGGGAGCTGACCGGTCGGCTGGCCGCAATGGGAGCGAGTCCCGAAGCAATCGATCTCGGTCGTCGCGGCTTGCTTAACGGCGCAATCGTGCGGCGTGTTCGACACGCCCTGGCCGAAAATCCCAAGCGCGCCGCGACCCTGCTGGACCATGAAGGCGAGTTGCTGGATCCGACGGTCCGCGACGGCCTGCGACTGGAGGTCGAAACCGAGCAGACCCGTCACGAGGCGGGTCAGGCGGTCCAGCGCCTGGCCGCCGAGCATCACGCGGTCGAAGATGATCTTGATGGCCTTTTGGCGCGGGCCGAAGCGCTGGCCGGTGCGGCTCCAGACCGGCAGGCCGCCTATCATGGCGCGGCTATCGGCGCCTGGCGAAGCGCGCGCCAGCGCCGCGAGGAACAGGAGGGTTCAGCCTGGAGCGCGGTCGAGCCGTACCTTGACCCTGACCTCATTGTGGGTGGTTGGACGGCCGTGCCCGGAGCGGTCTGGACCGCCCTGTCCGCGCGTCAGAAGACCGCACTGCGAAGCCGCTTTGAGGCGCCGTGGAAAGGCTCCGATCCGAGGGTCGTGCGTGCGGTCGAAGGGACCGCGCTGAGGTCGACTGAGGCTTTTGCCGAGATGGATCTGACAGGCCTGCTGGAGGGGCTGGACGGGTGGGATTTCAGCCGGCTCAGCGGTCTTCAGAAGTTGGCGAGAGTTGGCGGGCCGGATTGGGAGCAGGCCCGCAGGAGGCTTCCAGAGGTCGACCCAGCTGAGGTGATCCGTGCTGATTGGAGCGGGGAAGACGGCGGATTTATCGACCGGCTGGTCGAGCGGTTGCTCATGTCGAAGAAGGAAAGGGCGCTGCTCGAGAAGATGCAGAAGGATGCGCCCAATGAGCTCGACAGGCTGGCGGAGGCGGCCCTGGGCCGCTTCCACGACCGAATGGCTCCGACCCGACCCGGACCTCAGATCGACTGGGCGTACATCCAGGCAGAAGAGAATGGCCCGCAGTGGGAAGGCGGCCCTCCCAAACCGCCAAGGACGGAGGGATACATTCCGATCGGGCCCGGCGTGAAGGGTGACCACAGCGGTGTCACCATCGCAAGCGGTGTCGATCTTGGGCAGAGGTCGCTGTCCGAGGTCGAGGGATGGGGCCTCGACCCGGCTCTTCTCGCCAAGCTGAAACCCTACATCGGCCTTCGCAGCGGTGGCGCCGCTCTTCTTGCGGAAAACAAACGCAAGGGCAGGCCTCTGACGGTGACGCCGGAAGAGGCGCGACAGCTTGATGAGGCATCACACAGCCGCGAACTCAAACGGCTGGCCGAGAAGTTTGATGCAGACTCGAAAATCGGGCCGTTCGAGTCCCTACCCAAGCGCACCCAGACCGTTCTCCTGTCGGTCTTCCTGCAACATGGGACGTCGAACCCGGGTAAAAAGGCTCCGCGGTTCTGGGGTCCCGTCACGACCGGCGACTGGCCTGCGGCGCACAGTGAGTTGCTGAGCTTCGGAGATATCTCGCCGGATCGGCGTCGGAGGGATGCGGCCCTTCTGAAGCAGGATATTGATGAAGGCCTGTTGAAACCCAAAACCGCCGCCAAAGAGCCAGCTTCTGCGCCGCAGTCCAGACTAAAGAAGCCTTGACGCATCCGAGAAGTTCCCGTTTTGTTTCTCGCGATCAATGTGGAGTTGGGACATGCGCGGCCCTCTGTCTTGCGTTCTGCTGACCGTCGCCCTCCTGGCGACGGCGAGTTGCGAGAGGCCGATTGCCTGCCCAACCGCGCCCAGACCGGCGCCATTGCCGCCGGCCGGGGTGTGGTCGGTCCCGCCGCCAGCCGGCGAGGCGGTCCTGCCCGGGACCTACGTCCAGCTGCCCTCCAGGGCGGGTGATGAGGTTTTCGCGACGATCGAGCGTAGCCTCTGGAATCGGCAGCTGCCCCGCTTCTTCAACGGCTATCAGCGATGGCACTTCTACAAAGCCCCGCTCATTGAACAGCTTGGGGACGGGATGGCGATGCCGCGGACTGTCCTGGAGCAGACGATTACCGGGCATAGACTGGTCTGGAGCCAACGACCTCACGCAGGGGCCTCGATGGTGGCCATGCTGTTTTCTCCGGCAGACGAACTGCTGTCCGTCGCCGTTGAGGGCGCGGATTGCGAGCCGGGTCGGTCCGACTGCGCCTGGAACGGAGGCATGATCATATATGTCCCCAAGGGTAAGGCGGGCCCCGATCGCATCGAGCCGCTGAGGTCCTGGGGCCATACAAATGGCGCCCGTCGTGAGCGGCCGGAGCGGATTGTCGAGTTGCCTTGACAGGAGGCGGACGGGACGCCCGCTTCTTCTCCGGGGCCGCCCGAACGACCATTAATCAGGCCTTGCCACGCCCCGGCGTGCGATAATGGTTTCGCCGCTTCGATAAGCGGCGGCTGACGCCCCCCGTCTTGACGTAACCGCCTTCGGGGCCGCCGGCCCCGCCCCCGGACCCGCCGCCGCGCCGCGCCCCCAAGGGAGCGGGCCGCCGGTCGGAAAAGCCGCTTTCCCAACACCCACAGCCCACGCCGATCGACCCCGCCCGCGCCCCGCGCCGGCGCGCGGGTCGTCCGCGCCCTCGAGGAAGCCCATGACCGTCACCGCGCCTTCCCCCCGCATCGCAGCCTTCGCCGGCGACGGCGGATCCGGCCCCTTTCCGCTGCCGTTCCGGGTCCTGGAGGCGGCCGATGTCCGCGCCGTGGTCATCGCCGGCGACGGCGCCCGCGCCCCGCTGGAGGGGCTGGTCATCGAAGGAGAGGGGGAAGGGGAGGCGGGGGCCGTGCAGGCGACGACGCCGCGCGCCATCGCCGTGGGCGAGACCCTGGTGCTGTGGACCGACACCGCCCTGGTGCAGCCGGCCGACTACATCGCCGCCGACGCCTTCCCGGCGGAAACCCATGAGGCCGCCCTCGACCGCCTGACCCTGATCGCCCAGGACCAGCGCCGCGACCTGGCCCGCGCCCTCGCCGCCCCGCCGGGCGACACCCTGGGCCCCCTGCCGGACGCCGCCCGCCGCAAGGGCATGCTCCTGACCTTCGACCCCGAAACCGGCGACCCGGTGACGGACCGCGACTACGCGGGGTTCGTCGCGGAGGTGGTGGCGGGGCTGGATGTGGGGGCGGAGGTGGTGGGGGTCGGAAGTGAGCAAATCTCGCTGATTGAGGCCGCCGGCGAGTCTGCAGTCGCCGAGGTACAGGTCGAAGCGACGCTGGCGACTTCAGCAGTCAATACTGCAGGCGAGACGCAAGTTGGGCTGATCGAAGCTGCAGGCGAAGCCGCTGCAGCTCCTTACTTCGTCACGGATGCTGCGGGGTTGGAGGCTGTGGCCGACCAAGGCGCATTCGGGGTCCACCAGGCCTTTGGGAAGGGCATGGATTGGAAGAAGGACAACGCTGGATCGGCGAAATTCTTGGGCCTGGGTGCTGGCCCCCTTGGCGCTGACATTCGTGCGGTCCGAACTGCACAGCAGTCAGTCTTGGCGGCAACGCAATTTCCGCCGGGCTGGACCTTCTGGTTCGCCATGGACGCCGAACTCACTGACCGAAGGTATATTCCCTACCGTAGCCACCCGCCGGCTCTTGGCCAGAACCGGGCACTAGCCAACACGTTTGGGGCAGGCGAACTCCGGACTGATGGCAGCACTGGGAATCCGGCGCTCACGCGCTTTGCTGCGGATGGTCCGCTGGGTGTTGGCACCGCTTGCCTCGCTGTCTTCGGGGCGACCAGTCATGTGCTCGAAGTTATCGGTAGCGACACGTTCGATCTTGTCAGCGGCAAGTCATACACGATGGAGCTCACGGCCGTGACGACCGGCGGCGTGGGTGCCAAAAACTACCGACTGGGACAGACCACGGGCACCGCCAGCGTAGACTACGCCATAGTTGCCATCCCGGACGAGAGCGGGGTGACCTTCACCGACCCGACCAACGCCGCGATAAAGTTCACTCATACCTTCACCGCAGATCCGGCCAAGAAGGTCGGCATCCTCCCATCGACCTCAGGCGATGCGTGTACCCTCAAAATCGGCTCGATCCGCCTGGTCCAGGCTGACAGCGATCTGTCGCCGCTGGCCGTGCAAAGCTGGGGCTCGTTGGTCTGCCGAGGATCAGCAGCAGGAGGCGGCGTCGTGCTGGACCAGACCTATTGCTTCACGATGGCGGGGCTGACAGACGGCCTCATCGACTTCAATCCCGTCTTCCCAGCCGCCGCGGACTATTCCGTTGGAAAGACGACGCTGGTGCTGGGGGAGTTCGTCGGAGGCGCGGGCTCAGGCACGTACGGCGTCATGTGCGGAGAGGACTTTGACAACGGGCTCACTCCGAGCACCGCCTACACGACCTTCGCTATCGCCTTCGGCAATTCAACAGAAGAGGGCCAATTTGCGCCTCAGCCTGGCTATTCGAACAGCCGGCACGGCGCGAACGGAATGGGCCTGGGCCTTCAGGTCTGGTGGAACAGTGTCGGCCTGAGCGAGCAGGAATACGGCGTCGATCAGGTGCCTCTGTACAAGCGCAGTGTGGCTACGACGGGCTGGGCAGGGCGGGCAGAGCGTCTTGGGAGCTACAACGGCACCCGTGACATCACCCACGCCAGTTTCCGCAACAACATGCGGATTGCGGCCAAGGCGAGCAAGAAAGGCAAGGTCGGCCAAGCCGAACGGGTGCAGGCAATCAAGGCGCTAAAGGAGCAGTATGCTCTCGCTGCCGGCGCAATGCCCGGAATCCTCGACGCAATTGTTGTCATTGGGGATAGCAACGACACCCGTGCGACCAACGAGTGGACCTACGCACTGAGCGCTAGCGGCTACATGGGCGTTGGCCAACAGAACGCCCTCCTGCGCATCGAAAGTGTCGGAGGAAAGGGTCTCTATGGCGCCGGCCTGTTTGTCCAGGATGCGGCCAGCGGCGGCTTCCTGGATCAATTTGAGAGGGCCAAGGTCTTCATCGACCTTTGTCTTGAAGGCGGCATAGTCCCGGGCGTTCTGCTGCGTGGCGTGACCAATGACTACGACGAGGTCGCCTCTGACAAAGCGCGAGTTATAGGTGAGTACACATCCGCCTTGTGGGACCCAATCCGGGCTCGTGGAGCACACCTGCTCCTGACCGACGTCCTTCCGTCCTCCGCGCGCTTCACCGAAAGCGACAACCTATACGTCCGGGCGGCCCAGAAGGCGTACGCCGCTTCTCACGTCGGCCAAGTCTGGCACTACGATGCCGCCAACGCGGGCATGTGGAACGTCGCCAATCAAGCCAGCTACTTCCAGGTCGATAACGTCCATCTCGACACCGCCACCGGCGACCCGGTCATGGCGACTGCGGTCAAGTCGCTCATAACCAGCTGGCGGGCGGGCCGGCAATGACTCCCCCCAAACTCCTGACCGACCTCTTCACCGGCCCTGACGGCCGCACCTGGGCGATCGGGCGGGTCTACAGCCTGCCGATGCTGCTCTGCGGTCTGGCCCTGCCGTTCGTGGCGGTGCTGCGCGGGCAGAGCCTCGACCTGATGTCGCTGGGCGGCCTGTTCGGCGGCCTGGGCGGCGGGGTCTGGGCCCTGATCCGCGGAACCAACGCCACCGAGCCCGCGGCTCCACCCTCCTGAAAGGACGAACCCGTATGTGGACCTATCACCAGCGCAGCGGCCGGCTGCTGCGCGACGGCGCCCTCGTGGGCCAGGGGTACAGCGGCGATGGCCCGGCCCTGGCCGACGGCCGTGACAATCCGGCCATGGAGGCGGTGCGTGGCAAGGGGCCGATCCCCCGGGGCCGCTGGCGCATCGGGCCGCCCCGGACCAGCCGCCGGGTCGGACCCCATGCCATGGACCTGACCCCGGTCGGCCATGACGCCCATGGCCGCAGCGCCTTCATGATCCACGGCGACAACACCGCCAGCGACGCCTCGCGCGGCTGCATCATCCTGTCCCGCACCCTGCGACAGAGGATCAGCGACAGCGGCGACAGCGACCTGGAGGTGGTGGAATGAGCGGCCTCATCGCCCTGGTCGGCCAGATGCTTCGCCGGCTCGGCGGGCCGCTGATCGTCGGGCTGAGCGTGCTGCTGACGGTGCTGCTCGTCGGCGGGCTGGCCTGGAACGGCTGGCGGGACGCCGGCGCCCAGGCCCGGGCGCGCGAGGCGGCGCGCCAGCAGGCCGGGGCCGAGATGGCCCGCGCCTCGGACCGAAGCGCCCGCGCCGCGCTGGAGGCGATGGCGGGGCAGGGACAACGCGACATGGACCGGCAGGTCCGCGAACAGGAGACCCGTGATGACATTCTCTCCG
>JBILYE010000329.1:0-3172 GCA_044377925.1 Caulobacter sp.
CTTCAAGAAGAAGCACGGCGTCCAGGTCATGCAGATCTGGGGCATGACCGAGACCTGCCCGCTCGGCGTCGTCGCGACTCCCACCCCTGCCCTGGCCGCCGGCGGCGACGACCACGTCGACGAGGTCATCTGGACCCGCCAGGGCCGGCTGCAGTTCGGCATCGAGCTGAAGATCGTTCAGGAAGACGGGACTGAAGCCCCTCACGACGGCGAGACCAGCGGCGCCCTGATGGTGCGCGGCCCCTGGACCATCCAGCGCTACTTCCGCAAGGAGACCGACGCCGCCGACGCCGACGGCTGGTTCGACACCGGCGACATCGCCACCCTCGACGCCGACGGCTTCATGCGCATCACCGACCGCGCCAAGGACGTCATCAAGACCGGCGGCGAATGGATCAGCTCCATCGATCTGGAAAACATCGCCGTCGCCTGCCCGGGCGTGAAGATCGCCGCCGTCTTCGGCGTGCCCCATCCCAAGTGGGAGGAACGCCCCCTGCTGGTCATCGAGGTCCACGATGGCCACGACGTCACCAGGGAAACGGTGCTGGCCTTCCTCGAACCCCGCATCGTCAAATGGTGGATGCCCGACGACGTCATCTTCGACACCGTCCCCCTGACCGCCACCGGCAAGATCGACAAGAAGGTGCTGCGCGAGGCCTACAGGGACAGGCTGGCGGACCGCTAGCCGGAAGCCGGCAAAGCCTCTTGCCGTCCGCCATGATGGTTCGGCAAAGTCGTCCGCGGAAAAGCGAGGGGGACGCCATGAACCGGACGATCGGAACACCGCGCCTGTGGGCCATCCTTGCCAGTGTCGCAGGGCTGGTCTCGCTGGGCGTCACCATCGCCTTCCGGCTGCTTGAGCCGGTCCGGACGGCCGGCCAGTGCATGGCCGACGGCGCTGTCCTGGCCTTCGAGTTCGCCCTCAAGGCGCAGGAGCTGACCAACATCTTCGGCGAGCCAGGCGATCCCTGCCGGCCCCTGACCATCAACGCCGTGGACGCCATCAACCAGCTGGACGTGATCGCCTACATCCCCAGCTACAGCCTGTTCGCCATCTTCGCGGCCCTGTTCATCGCCGGCGGAAAGCTGCGGCTGCCGATCCTGCTGGCCATGCTGGCCGCCGTCGTCGCCCTGGTCGCGGACTATGTCGAGACCTTCACCCTGCTGCAGATCACCCCCGCGCTGGAAGCCCAGGCCGCCCTGCTGCCGACCTCTTCCACCGCCGCCTGGGTGAAATTCGCCGCCCTGGCCGCCCACGCCCTGATCCTGGCGGCGGTCTGCCTGGAACAGCCGCCGCGCCGCTGGATCATCGGACTTCTGCTGCTGGCCCCGGCCGTCGGCGTGCTGGCCGGCTGGAGCGACGTCCGCAACATGAGCTGGCTGACTACCGGCTTCCTGCTGGCCTGGCTGCCCCTGCTCGGGCTGGCCATTTGGCGGGCGGTTCGGCCCGTTCCCGTCGAAAATCAATAATCTGAAGGAAAAATGCCTGGCGGTGACGGAGGGATTCGAACCCTCGGTACAAGTTTCCCCGTACGTCGGTTTAGCAAACCGGTGCCTTCAGCCACTCGGCCACGTCACCCCAGGCGAGGGGCGCTGATAGCTGGTTCGGCGCGCCGTTGCAACGCTCGCAAACGCGGCCCTCAAGGAACGGTGTTAACCGGGTGATCAGGGGCGGCGTGGCAAGCTGTCGCCGTCATGACCAATTCCCCCGCCCCGCAGCCCGCTGATGAGCCCTGGGTCGCCGCAGCAAAGGCCCTGCGCGACGATCTGCGCCGGGGTCAGGCCGCCGAACCGGACGTCGAGGAGAGCGATCGCCGCGGCCCGCTGCGCCCGTCCAGGCTGCCGCCGCTGCGCAACCGCATTCAGGCCCAGATGGTCGGGCGGTTGTTCCGAATCGTCGATACCGCCTCCCTGGTCGCCCTTGGCCTGGTCGGCGCCCACATCGCCACGCCGCAGGGCTGGATCAACGCCAGCCTGGCGCAGGTGACGCCCTATGCCGCCGGGACGCTGGTGCTGGCCTGGCTGCTGAACGGGGTCGGGCTCTACCGCTTCCCACGCTATGGTCGACTTTGGACCCGATTGGTCCGGCTTCTGGCTGCCTTCAGTCTGGCCAGTGTCCTGCTGATGGCCGGTATCTGGCTGGTCAGTCGCACAGGCCCACCGCCGACTCTGACCTTCTGGTTCGTCATGGCCTTCTTCACCGTGGCCCTGTCCCAGACCATCTGGTGGAGCATGGTCCGGCGCTGGCGAAACGCCGGGCTGCTGACTCCGAACATCGTCATCGTCGGGGCCACCGAGGTCGCCGACCGCCTGATCACGGCCGCCCTGGAGACCCGCGAAATCAATGTCATCGGCGTCTTCGACGACCGGCTGGGCCGGGCTCCTGCCCGGATGCAGGGCGTGCCGGTGCTGGGCGACCTCGACGCCCTGATCGGCCACCGCATCATGCCCTATGTCGACCAGGTGGTGATCACCGTCACCTCGGCCGCCAAGCCCCGGGTGCGCATGCTGACCGAGCGGCTCAGCGTGCTTCCCAACGACATCTGCCTGGTCGTCGACATGGATGGCGAAGCGGCCCGGAACGCGGTCATCAGCCGTATCGCCGACGCCCCGCTGGCCCGCGTTTCCGGCGTCGAGACCGACCAGAGGCGGGCGGCGGTGAAGCGGCTGCAGGATCTGGCCATCGGCTCTCTGGCGCTGGTGCTGCTGGCGCCCGTGATGGCTATCGTCGCGGTGCTGATCAAGCTCGACAGCCCCGGCCCGATCTTCTTCCGCCAGCGTCGCCATGGCTTCAACAACGAGGAAATCCGGGTCTGGAAGTTCCGCTCCATGAAGCACGAACTGACCGACCACACGGCCAGCAAACAGGTCACCGGCGACGACGACCGCGTCACGCCCGTGGGCCGCTTCATCCGTCGCACCAGCCTCGACGAGCTGCCCCAGCTGTTCAACGTGCTGGCCGGCGAGATGAGCCTTGTCGGCCCCCGCCCCCACGCCGTCGGCATGAAGACCGGCGACACCGAAAGCGCGCGCCTGGTCGAGGAATACGCTCACCGCCACCGCCTCAAGCCCGGCATGACCGGCTGGGCCGCCGTCAACGGCTCGCGCGGGCCGGTCGATACGCCGGAACTGGTGCAGCGCCGGGTGGCCCTCGACATCGACTACATCGAGC
>JBILYE010000330.1:0-3161 GCA_044377925.1 Caulobacter sp.
GCGCATGGCCTCGGCTTCCATCAGGGCGGGGGAGAGGAAGTCTTCGCCCGAGGGCTCCCAGGCCTGGCAGTCGGCGTCGTCGAGGTGCCAGCGGCGCAGGGCCGCCTTCAGTGGCGCCGAGAGGTCGTGGTCCTCGACCTCTTCGGCATATTCCAGCGCCAGGGTGATGGCGAAGGCGGTGCTGGAATGCACGCCGGTGCGGACCGGATAGGTGGCCAGCGGCAGGTAGGCGTGGAAGCGGTCGACGAAGCCGTCGGCGAGGGGGCGCAGGTGGGCCGACCAGTCGTCGTCGTGGCGCAGGAGCTCGGCCTGCAGCATCAGCAGCCATCCCCAGCCGTAGGGGCGCTCGAAGCCGCGTGCGCCGGGGCGGGCGAGGTAGGCGGTCTCGACGGCGACCTTTGCCGGGGTGAAGGCGTCGTCGAAGAGGGCCCGGATGCCGGCCGCTTCCGGGATGCCGGGGTATAGACGCAGCAGGGTGGCCAGGGTCCAGTAGCCGTGGACGCAACTGTGCCAGTCGTAGCTGCCGAAGAAGATCGGGTGGAACTGCTGGTGCGGCGCGACGTCGGCGGCGCTCATGAAGACATGGTCGGCCTTGTGCGGCCAGGGCTGGCGCACGTGGCCGAGGGCTATGGCGGCAAACTTCGAGGCGAGCTCGGCCGACAGCGCCTGGGGGGTAAGCTCAGTAGACGAAGACATACATCAGCACCGTGTTGGCGATCAGCAGGAGCAGGGCGGTGGGGATCTGGGCCTTGATAACGCCGTAGCGGTCGGTGAGGTCCAGCAGGGCGGCGGGCACGATGTTGAAGTTGGCGGCCATGGGGGTCATCAGCGTGCCGCAGAAGCCCGACAGCATGCCGACCGCCGCCATGATCACCGGGTCGCCCTTGAAGGTCCCGACGATCAGCGGCAGGCCGATGCCGGCCGTCATCACCGGGAAGGCGGCGAAGGCGTTGCCCATGATGATGGTGAAGATGGCCATGCCGAAGGTGTAGGCGACGACGGCCAGCAGGGCCCCGGCCGGGCCGCTGGACGGCAGGCTGGCCCCCGCGAAGGCTCCGATGATCTGGCCGACCCCGGCGGCGGCGAAGACGGCGCCGAGGGCCGCGAGCGTCTGGGGCAGCAGGGCGGCCCAGCCGACGGTGTCGAGCAGTCGGCGGCCCTCCTGGGCGGGGACGGTGGGCCGGGGGCGGATCATGATGACGGCCAGACCCAAGCCGCAGAGGATGCCGAGGATCAGGGAGACGAGCGTCGCCTGTTTGGGATCTACCAGGGGCGTTCCGTTGATGGCCAGGGCCTCAACGGCGAGGGGGCCGATCTCGAAGCCTTTGAAGACGAAGGTTCCGGCCAGGGTGACCAGCGGGATGACCAGGGCCGGGATGAACAGCCTGGCGCCCAGGCGGGCGGCGCTCTCGCGGCGTTGCTCGGGGGTGGTGGTGTTGGGCTTGCCCGGGCCGAGCGCGCTCAGGCCGGCGAGGCCGGCGAGGGCCAGCACCAGGATGCCGTTGGCGAGGTCGCCGATCTGGTCGCCGAACAGGAAGCTGACGGCCAGCAGCCCCCAGAAGGCCAGGTTGCCCCAGCGCTTGGGATTGTCGGCGTCGAAGGCGCCGAGCAGGGCCATGGCGGCGAAGAAGACGCCGCCGATGACGTAGAGGACGGAGAGGCCGATCATTGGCCGGCCTCCGGCGCGTTGAGCCTGGCGACCTGGGCGTCGAGCCGCCAGAGGCGCACGCCGTGAATGATGAAGGCGAGGATGGCGGTCGGGATGGCCCAGACCGACAGGGCCAGCGGATCGACGATGATGCCGTTCTGCTCGAGGAAGCCCTTGATCAGCAGGATGGAGGCGATGGCGATGAAGATGTCCTCGCCAAAGAACAGGCCGATGTTGTCGGTGGCGGCGCTCATCGCCCGGACGCGCATGCGGGCGGCTTGCGTCAGCGGGCCGTGCTGGGCCTCGGCGGCGCCCTCGGCCATGGGGGCGATCAGGGGGCGGACCATCTGCGGATGGCCGCCGAGCGATGTCAGGCCGAGCGCCGACGTGGCCTGGCGGACGAAGAGGTAGAGGATCAGCAGGCGGCCGGTGGTGGCCCCCTTGATGGCGGCGACGAGGTCGCGGGCCTTTTCCTGCAGACCGGCCCGCTCCAGCAGGCCGATGACCGGCAGGATCATCCAGGTCAGGGTGATGTAGCGGTTCTCGTTGAAGGCCTTGCCGAAGGTTTCGAGGGTTTTGACGGCGGCGGGCAGGGGCGCAAGGCCGGTCGAGAGGCCGAAGGCGATGCCGGTCGCCAGGGCGGCGGCGACCACCACCAGCAGCGGATTGAAGCGCAGCACGAAGCCGACGACGACGACGGCGATGCCGATCAGCGGCCAGAGGGACATGCGTTGGCTCCCGTGAGGCGGCGACAGTCGCCGGAGTCTGGTCAGGCGTCTATGGCGACCTCGGCGTGCGGCGCCTCGTCGAGGTGGCGCAGGGGCGAGAGGAAGTAGACGCTGGCCACCAGGATCAGCATCAGCAGGCCCGGGACCAGGATGGCCAGGTGGGGCCCGACGGCCTTGGCCAGGAAGCCGTAGCTTACCGCGCCGAGCGGACCGCCGCCCATCAGGCCGAGCGTGAAGACCGACAGGATGCGGCCGCGGCTTTCGGCCGGCGCATGCTGCTGAACGATCCCGCGGCCGAGCGTCATGGCGACGCCGCCGCCCAGACCCCAGACGAAGTTGAGCGCGCAGAGGGCCGGGAAGGGCATGGGGATGGCGCAGCAGACGAGGATCAGGCCGCCGCAGGTCAGGGAGGCCATGTAGGCGATGCCCTTGCGCCGGATATGGCCGAAGCGGACCATCAGCAGCACCGAGATCAACGAACCGACCCAGAAGCAGAGGCTGAACAGGGCGAAGGCGGTGGCGATGTGGGTCGGGTCCGGGTCGTTCGGCGGGAAGTAGCTCTGCACGATCAGCGGCAGCAGGACGAAGAAGCTGCCCATGAAGCAGATGCCGACGAACAGGGCGCAGATCACCACCGGGGCGATGATCGGCGAGCGGGCGACGGCTTTCAGCCCGCCGCCGATGTCGGCCGCCATGCGGGCCAGCAGGTGGCCGTCGCCGGCGTCGGCCAGTCGGGCCGGGCGGGGGCGCAGGCTGAGGGCGGCGAGGGTGGCCAGGACCATGAT
>JBILYE010000331.1:0-3160 GCA_044377925.1 Caulobacter sp.
GCGCAGGCTGGTGTTGTAGCTCTGGACCGCCTCATTGTAGTCGGTGCGGGCGACGCTGATGCGGTTCTCGGTGCCTTCCAGCTGGCTCTGCAGGGCCAGGAAGTTGGCGTTGGATTTCAGGTCCGGATACTGCTCCTGAATGACCATGAGCCGGCCGAGCACACCGGTCAGATTGTCCTGCGCCGCCTGGTATTCGGCGAACTTGGCGGGATCGGTGATGGTCGAGGCGTCGACCTTGACCTGGGTCGCGCTGGCCCGCGCCTCGGTCACCGCCACCAGCACGTCCTTCTCCTGGGCGGCGTAGCCCTTCACGGTGGCGACGAGATTGGGGATCAGGTCGGCGCGGCGCTGGTACTGGTTCTGGACGTTACCCCAACTGGCCTTCACGGCCTCGTCCCTGGTCGGGATGGTGTTGATGCCGCAGCCGGCGAGCACGGCGCCCATCAGCAGGACGGGCAGGACGCGGAACATCGAGGTCACACGGTTCATGGCGATCTGAAGCCTCCCAGGAAAACGTCGATCGGCGCGCGGCGCGCCCACATTTTCAACACCCTAGCACCAACGCGCACAGACCGCTTGCGCTGCATCAATGCGCGACCTTGGACGGACGGCGACGCAGACGGTATGAAGCAAGCCATGGCCGACGGCGAAACTCCCAAAGCGAAAGCCCCCCCGACCCGGTTCGGGACCGGCTTCCTGCGCGACATCTGGTACTTCGCCGCGCTCAGCGGCGACGTGAAGCCGGGGGCCATGGCGCGGCATGAGATGCTGGGCGAGCCGGTGCTGATCGGGCGTGACCGCAAGGGGGCGCTGTTCGCCCTGCGCGATGTCTGTCCGCACCGGGCAGCGCCGCTGTCGGCGGGGAAGATCACGACCGAGGCCGACGGCCAGACGTCGGTGGAGTGTCCCTATCACGGCTGGCGCTTTGGACAGTCGGGGGCCTGCACGGCGGTGCCGTCTCTGACCGCCGACCAGGCGATGGACATCAGCCGCATCCGGGTGAAGCGCTATCCGGTCGCCGAGAGCCAGGGGATGGTCTGGGTGTGGATGGCGTCGGACCCGCGTTTCGACGGCGAACCGCCCGAGCCGCCGCCACAGTTTCCGGGCGTGGTCGGCGGCGGGCCAAAGATCATCGATCGCATGGTGTTCGACAGCCATATCGACCACGCGGTGGTCGGGCTTATGGACCCGGCCCATGGCCCCTACGTGCACCAGCAGTGGTGGTGGCGGTCGAAAGGCAGCCAGCACGACAAGGCCAAGAAGTTCGAGCCGCGCGAGGCGGGGTTCTCGATGATCCGCCACGAGCCGTCGAAGAATTCCAGAGCCTACGCCATCCTCGGCGGCGAGCCGCTGACCGAGATCACCTTCCGGCTGCCGGGGCTGCGCTGGGAGCACATCACCATCGGGGCGCGGCAGGTGCTGTCGCTGACCTGCCTGACGCCGATCCATGACACGGCCACCCGGATCACCCAGATCCTGTGGTCCGACCACCCGGCCTTCCTGTTCCTGAAACCCTTCGTGGCGGCCGGCGCTCGGGCCTTCCTGCGCCAGGACGCGTCCATGGTGAACCTGCAGAACGAGGGGCTGAAATACGATCCCTCGCTGCTGTGGGTCGACGACGCCGACACCCAGGCCAAGTGGTATCAGCAGCTCAAGAAGGAATGGACGGCGTCACGCAGCGCCGAGCGGGCGTTCGAGAACCCCGTGAAGGCCGTGACATTGAAGTGGCGTAGCTAGGCCCGCTGGCTCCAGAGGTCGGGCTCGTCTTCCAGGCCGATGAGGGCGAGGCCGGTGGCGATGGAGACGAGTTCGGCGCCGCTCTCCAGTTTCGCCGCCCCGAAGCGGCGGCTGAAGATGTCCCGCACCGCCGGCACGAAGCTGGAACCGCCGGTGAGGAAGACGCGGTCAACGCCGGTCTCGTCCAGGCCGGCGCGGGCCAGGGCCTCGTCGACGGCGCCCTCGATGGCCTTCAGTTCCGGGGCGATCCAGCTGTCGAAATCACTCCGCCGCACCATCGACTGCATGCGGATCGAGCCTTCCTCGAACAGGAACTCGGCCTCCCCATTGGCCGAAAGCGCCTCCTTCAGGCGTGAGACCGACTGGTAGAGGCGGTAGCCGTGGTTGTCGTCGAGCATCTCGACCAGCTTCTCGATCTTCTCCGGCTGCAGGGCGGTGCGGACCAGGCCGCGGATATCGCGCATATCGCGGCTGGCTCTTAGGATAGCAAGTTGCTCCCAACGGGCGAAGGCGCTGAAGTAGCGGTTGGGGATGGGCAGGATATTGTCGAAGGCCCGGTAGCTCGAGCCCTTGCCGAGGCGGGGCGAGACCAGGTTGTCGATGATCCGGTAGTCGAAGGCGTCGCCGGCCACCCCGACGCCGCTGTTGGCCAGGCCCTCGGAGCGGATGCGGCCGTCCTGGCGCTCGAAGCGGACCAGGGAGAAGTCGCTGGTGCCGCCGCCGAAGTCGGCGACCAGGACGGTGGCGTCCTGTTTCAGCTGGCGGGCGAAGAAGAAGGCGGCGGCGACCGGCTCGTAGGCGTAGCGGATGTCCTCGAACCCCATCCAGCGGAAGGCGTCCTGGTAGCGGGTCAGGGCCAGCTGCGGGTCGGGGCGCAGGCCGGCGAAGTTGACCGGCCGGCCGACAATGACGCGCCTGGGCAGGTCGGCCAGCTCGACCCCGGCGTGGTCGCGCACCTTGCCGAGGAAGGCGCTGAGCAGGTCCTGGAAGGCGAAGCGTTTGCGCAGGATCTCGGTGTCGGTGAACAGCGGGCTGGCGGCGTAGGACTTGAACGACTGGATGAAGCGGGTCTCCAGCGGCTCTTCGAGATAGGTGTCGATGGCCCAGGGCCCGGCCTCGACCTCGCGGCCGTTCTCGTCGTGGTTCGGGGCATGAAAGCTCAGCGCCGAGCGGAAGGCGACGATGTCGGCGTCATTCCGGGGGAAGTGGATCAGGCGGGCGTCGCCGTCGGCGGTGGTGATCGAGACGACGGTGTTGGTCGTCCCGAAGTCGATGCCGAGGACGGGTTCGTGAGAGGCAGGATCGGGGGCAGTGGGCATGGTGTTTTCCAACGCAGATGCGCCCCTGCCCGGCGGACAGGGGTCATGTCATGTGAAGTTTCAGGGTGCGCGTCACGGGCGTTGGACCGTGACATGCACGGCTT
>JBILYE010000332.1:0-3155 GCA_044377925.1 Caulobacter sp.
GGATTGCGCAGCAGGCCGTCATAGGGCGGCAGCTCCAGGTCACGAGGGGCGCTGCCGTCGGCCGCATACTCCCGCGTAACGCGCAGATCGGTCTCCTTGTCCTGGGTGACCAGCAGCACCGACTTGCCGTCCTGTCCCAGCCCCGCCAGGGTTGGCCGGTTGATCGGCGAGATGCGGCTGTCGATCAGTTCCCAGCGGTTGTTCTTCTGGAAGCGCAGGCTCCATTCGCCGGACACGGAATCGTACTCGGTCTGGGCGACCGGCGTGCCGTCGGCGGCCACCACCCAGTCGGTGGTGTCGGGGCGGCCGAACTCATGAACCCTGGTCGCGCCGGTGGCCAGCCGGATGACGAACAGGCTGTTGCGGCCCCGTTCCTGGCCGACCCAGTGAACGCCCTCGACAATGACGTGCGGTTCGCCCTTCAGCATCCGCACCATCGGCCGGCCGATGACCACGTTCATGGCGTCCGGGGCCTTTTCCATGAGCAGGCGGGTCTTCTTGCTGGCCAGGTCGTAGGACAGGACCTGAACGTACTCCCGCTTGGGGCCGGCGAGGCCCGGCACGTAGGTCGTGGAACTGATCGAGACGAGCAGATAGCCTGACGTCGCCCACTGAATGTCGCGCACCTTCTTGTCGCCGGCGTTGAGCGTCGTGACCAGGTCGCCCGTGTCGATGGTCTTGATCATCACCAGCCGGGCGTCGCCGTTGGTCACGGCATAGGCCATCATCGACCCATCGGGCGAGATCTGGGCGTCCTCGATCATCGGCAGGCGACCGTAGACCGACAAAGGCGCGGCCAGGGATGGGCACGCAAACGCCAGAGCGCCCAACAACAGGACGACAACAATCAGCCCACGCGACAACAAATTCATGGCTACGCCCCCCAGGCCCGACTGGTGGGCCAGTGGCGATGCTAGCAAACCCGGAAACGGCCGTCCGCAACGAAAAACACCCTGGCGCGAACCGGGGCGTTAAACGTCTTGCCGATGTAGGAAGCCTAGCGGGGAGCCAGGATCATGATCATCTGGCGGCCTTCCATCTTGGGTTCGTGCTCGACCTTGGCGACTTCGTCGAAGTCGGCCTTGACCTTGTTGAGCAGCTTCATGCCCAGTTCCGGGTGAGCCATTTCACGGCCGCGGAAGCGCAGGGTCACCTTGACCTTGTCGCCCTCCTCGAAGAACCGGTGCATCGACTTTGCCTTCACGTCGTAGTCGTGAATGTCGATGTTGGGCCGCAGCTTGATTTCCTTGAGCTCGACGATCTTCTGCCGCTTGCGGGCCTCGTTCTTCTTCTTCTGCTCCTGGAACTTGAACTTGCCATAGTCCAGGATCTTGCAGACCGGCGGATTGGCGTTGGGGACGATCTCGACAAGGTCGAGGCCAGCCTCTTCAGCCGCTTCCAGGGCGGCGGAAATGGGCATTTCGCCCTGCTTCTCGCCGTTCTGATCGATCAGAAGAACACGGGGAACGCGAATGTCTTCATTCATGCGCGGCCCGTCTTTGACGGGCGGCGTATTGTTAGGGCGGCGAATAGGCTTCTGCTCCGGTATCTGTTTATACGAAAGGCGCGGCTCGCCCGGGGCGTTCCGCGTCCTGTGCGCGATATATGACCCTTAGCCGGGTGCGCCGCAAGTGAAGTTCCGGGCTCGGGGCGGCGGGCGCGGTAGCCTGTGTCCGCACTGTCGCGGCGATCGGGCCTAGCGAGGCAGCAGCGAGAAGCTGGCGTTGGCCACGGTGTCCACCGCCATCTCGGCCAGCGTCGGGGCGTGCAGCACGGCGACATGGCCGCGCGGACCGGTGACCGAAGCATCGCTGGCGGCCGAGAACAGCGCCACGGTCGGGGCGCCGGCGGCGGCGATCAGGTGCAGCGGGCCGGTGTCATTTCCGACTGCCAGCACCGAACGGGCGCCGAGCAGGGCAATCTGGGCGAAGTCGGTGCGGCCGGTCAGGTCGCGGGCCCGGCCTACGGTCTTCTGGATCGTGCGGGCGAGTGCGCTTTCCTGCGGCCCGCCGATGATGACGATGTCGTAGCCGGCGTTGAACAGCCGGCCGGCCAATTCCGAGAACTTCTCGATCGGCCAGCGCTTCTCCGGGGCCTTCTCGTTGCCGCCGGGGACCAGCAGGACGAAGGGGCGCGGGGCCTGGGCGCCGGGGGTCGGCCGCTGCTCCGGCGCGCGGCGGATGATCCAGGAGAGGTCGGGGGAGGGGGCGTCGCCAGGCGCGGTCGGCGCGTCGGGCCAGATGCCGGCCACCTGCAGCTGCTCGGCCTGGCGCTCGAGGATGTGCATCCGCTCGCGGTTCGGATTGCGGTGGCGGAACTTGGCGCCGGCCACCGGTCCCGACCATGGCGGCGGGAAGGGCCGCAGCATGTTGAACAGCGAAGCCGAGGCCGCGTTGCCTTGCAGATCATAGATGCGGGCGTATTTGGCCGCCTTGATGGACTTGCGCAGGGCCAGCCACTCGCCGGGATTGCCCGGGGCGCCGTTCGTATCGACGTCGTTGAAGTAGGGGCTGGTCTTGGCCAGGGCCTCGAAGGCGGGAATGGTCAGCAGGGTGATCCGCGCGCGCGGATGGGCCGCCCTGATGCGCCGCATGGCGGCCAGGGACAGCACAAATTCGCCGATGGTCCCGGCCTGTACGACCAGAATCTTCTCGAAGCTCGCCATCAGGCCCGACTCTCCAGAATGCGAGCATAGACGGCGAGCGTGGCTTCGCACATGGCTTCAACCGAGTAGTGATTTTTGGCCCGCGCCTGACCGGCCTCGCCCATGGCGCGGCGGCGGCCGGCATTGGTGCTCATGGCTTCGGCCAGACCTCTGGCCCAGGCCTTGGCATCACCGACCGGCAGGCGCCAGCCGGTCTCGCCCTCGACCACCGTCTCGCGGGCGCCGCCGTGGTCGCTGACCAGAACCGGGCGGCCCATGGCCTGGGGCTCGACGGCGGCCCGACCGAAGCTTTCCGGCTGGGTCGAGGGCAGCAGGGCGAAGTCGGCCAGGCGATAGGCGGCCGGCATGTCGTCGCAATGGCCGACGAGTCTGATGTTGTCGCTCAGGCCACCGGCGCTGATCGCGTCTTCCACTTCCTGGCGGTAGTCGGTGCGGCCCTGGTCGTCGCCGACGAACAGGATCAGGAAGTCCTCCCGGCCCTCCGTCTTCA
>JBILYE010000334.1:0-3115 GCA_044377925.1 Caulobacter sp.
GAACAGCGCCGCGCCGAGCGCCGTGGTCTCCTCGTAGTTGACCCGGAACACCGGCAGGTTGGTCAGGTCGGCCAGCCGCTGGCTGAACCAGGCGCTGCGCGACATGCCGCCGTCGATGCGCAGTTCGGCCGCCGCGCCGAACGCCTCGGGCGCATCGGCCTGCATGGCCTCGATCAGGTCCCGCGTCTGCAGGGCGCAGGCGTCGAACGTCGCCGCCGCGATCTCGGCAAGCCCGGCATCCCGCGTCAGCCCGAAGATCGCCCCGCGCGCGTCAGCGTCCCACCAGGGCGCCCCGAGACCGGTGAAGGCCGGCACCACAACAACCCCGCTGCCCGGCTTGGCGGTGCGCGCCAGAGCCTCGGCCGCGCGCGGTCCGCCGGTCATGCCCAGCCCCTCGCCCAGCCACTGGATCGCCGCCCCGGCCACGAAGATCGAGCCCTCCAGGGCATAGGTCGTCTTGCCGGCGACCCGCGCCGCCACCGTCGTCAGCAACCGCGAGCGCGACACGGGCCGCGCCTCGCCGGTGTTGAGCAGCATGAAGCAGCCGGTGCCGTAGGTAGCCTTCATCTCGCCGGCGCGGATACAGCCCTGCCCCATCAGCGCCGCCTGCTGGTCCCCGGCCACGCCGCGGATGGGTACGCTGGCGCCCAGAATGTCGGCGACGGTCATGCCGTAGTCGTCCGCGCAGTCGAGCACCTTCGGCAACAGGGCCGCCGGGACCTCGAACATCTCCAGCATCTCGTCCGACCAGGCCTGGGCCTCGATATCGAACAGCAGGGTGCGGCTGGCGTTGGTCGCGTCGGTGGCATGCACGGCCCCACCGGTCAGCTTCCAGATGCACCAGGTATCCATCGTCCCGGCCAGCAGTTCACCCCTCTCGGCCCGGGTCCGCGCGCCGGGAACCTTGTCGAGCAGCCAGGCGATCTTCGTGCCCGAGAAATAGGGATCGAGCAGCAGGCCGGTGACCTCGGTCACCCGGGGTTCGACCCCGGCCTTGACCAGCGCCTCGCAGGCGTCCGCCGTCCGCCGGTCCTGCCAGACGATGGCCGGATGGATCGGCCGTCCGGTCTTGCGATCCCAGACCACCACGGTCTCGCGCTGGTTGGTGATGCCGATCGCCGCCACATCGTCGACCGCCTTGCCGGATTGGGCCAGGGCCTCTCGCAGCACCGCCTGCGCCGCCGTCCAGATCTCGTCGGCGTCATGCTCGACCCAGCCATCGGCCGGATAGCTCTGCCGCAGCGGCCGCGACGCCTCCGCCATCGCCTTGCCGTCGAGCCCGAAAACGATCGCCCTGGTGCTGGTCGTGCCCTGATCCAGCGCGAGAAGCACCTTGCCGGTCATGTTTCGTCTCTCCCACAGCGGCGAACCTGAAGACTCGCTCTCGGTTTTAAGCATGTTTTCACGCCCGTACGTCAGGGTGAAGATCACTGCACAGATTCGGGGATGACCGTGGCGCTTGCCGCCCAGACTGCCGAACTACTCGACCTGGCCCGCAACCGCGCGCCGGCCGCTCGGGAACGGCTGCTCGAAAGCATCATCGGACTGTGCAACGCCGCCGCCGACGTGGTTGACACCGACAGCGTCCAGGGCCTCCTCGGCTCCATCTTCATGCAGCTGGTGGCAGAGGCCGAGAGCGAGATCCGCGCCCGCCTTTCCGAGAAATTGTCCGGCGCGGCCTGGGCGCCACCGGCCCTGATCAACGTCCTGGCGCTGGACGACATCGCCGTCGCCGCGCCGATCATCGCCAACAGCCCGGTTCTGCAGGACCACGACCTGATCAAGGTGCTGGTCGAAGCCACCCTCGACCACCAGGTCGCCGTCGCCCGCCGCGGCAAGATCACTTCCACCGTCGTCGAAGCCATCCTGGCCGGTGACGAGCCCGCCGTGCTGACCGCCCTGGCCGCCAACGACACCGCCGCCGTCAGCGACGAGGGGATGGCCCGCCTGGTCGAGAGCAGCCGCCGCCACGCCGCTCTGCGCAGCCCCCTGGCCCGCCACCCGCGGCTCAGCTCGGATCTGGCCCTGCGTCTCTACCTCTGGGTCGGCCAGTCCCTGCGCTCGTCGCTGACCGACCGCTTCCGGCTGGAGCCTGGCGCCATCGACGCCGCCCTGGCCGAGGCGGTGCGCGAGTCCCACGCCATGCCAGGCGCCGGCCAGACCCTGGGCGCCATGTCCTGGAAGGACGAGATCGAAAACGAGCGCCGACTGGTCGGCAAGCTGCATGATGCCGGCCAACTGCGGCCGGGCTTCCTGATGCGCATGCTGCGCGAGCGCAAGCTGAACATCTTCGTCCAGTCCCTGGCGACCCTCGGCGGCTTCCAGCCCGACCACATCCGCCGCGCCATTGACAGCGATCGCCCCGAACTGCTGGCCCTGGCCTGTGTCGCGGTCGGCATCGACAAGAGCGTATTCCCCGATATCCTCGAACAGGTTCGCGCCCTGAACGCCGGCCGCCCGGCCGGCGGCGCCGACGGCACCCGCAGCGCGGTCGGCGCGTTTGGTTCCTTCGACAAGGACATCGCCGGCATGGCTTTCCGCCACGCTGTCGTGATCGTTTGACAACCGGCGAGCGCTCGGGCCTTTCTGCGCCCCGATGTTCGACGCCAGACCCGCCCTCTCCCGCATCGCCTTCGCCGCCAGTGACCGGCCCGAAGCGCAGGAAGGCATGGCCGCGCTCGTCGCCCGCTATGGCTCGGTCCCGGAAAGCGAAGCCCAGGTCATCGTCGCCCTCGGCGGCGACGGCTTCATGCTGGAAACCCTGCACCGCACGATGAGCCTGGCCCGGCCGATCTACGGCATGAACCGCGGCTCGGTCGGCTTCCTGATGAATGAGTACAGCGAGGAGGGGCTGATCGACCGGATCAACTCCGCCGAACGAGCCGTCATCCACCCCCTGACCATGGTCGCCATCGACAGCCATCGCCGCCAGCACCGCGCTCTGGCCATCAACGAGGTGTCGATGCTGCGCCAGACGCGCCAGACGGCGAAGCTGCGCATCTCCATCGACGGCAAGGTGCGGATGAACGAACTCGTCTGCGATGGCGTCCTCGTCGCCACCCCGGCCGGGTCCACCGCCTACAACCTCTCGGCCTACGGTCCGATCGTTCCCATC
>JBILYE010000333.1:0-3115 GCA_044377925.1 Caulobacter sp.
GCGTCAGCGACGGTGTTCCACTGCGTCACGGCCTCAGCCTTGGTGTCCTGCGCAAAGATCGTCTTCAGCATGGCGACGACGGCGGCACGCTGCTTCGCCGGGGCCCTCCGTGCCAACAAGGCTGAGACACCGACCCCCCGGAAGTTTACCCTTGAGGGCGTCAGGTGAAACATCGAAATGGTCATGCCCCGCACGACAGCCACAGCACCCCTATCCGCCGGTGGCGCTGACACCGAGGAAGGCCGCAGGCCGACGCTGGTTTCAGCGCCACCGGCGGCGTCGCCCGAACTGGTGGACCGGCCACGCCGCCGACGGACATTCACCGCGGCTGACAAGGTCCGGATCCTGGCCGAGACCGATCGGGCCGGGCCCGGCGGCTGCGGCGCCATCCTGCGACGTGAGGGGCTCTATTCCTCGGCCCTGACCGACTGGCGTCGCCAGCGCGACGCCGGCGCCTATGCGGCGCTGAAGGCCGTCAAGCGCGGACCCAAGCGCGCGCCCCCCCATCCGCTCGCGGCCGAACACGCCCAATTGCTGCGCGACAACAAGCGCCTGACCCTCCAGCTTCGCCGCGCCGAGGCGGTCATCGATATCCAAAAAAAAGTTGCGGCACTGCTGGGCACCCCCTTCCCGACCGACGAGACGCCCTGATGGATGCCGTGGCCGCCACCGCGCACGAGACCGGCGTGATCGCCGCCGCCTGTGCCGCGGTGGGACTGTCGCGCGCCAGTTTCCATCGGCGCCAGGCCGCGGCGAAAAATCCAGCCGCGTCCATACGCGTCAGACCCAAACCGGCGCGCTCCTTGGCGCCAGCGGAACGTAGGCGCATCCTCGACCTGCTGCGCACGGACAGGTTCGCGGACCAGGCCCCGGCCGAGGTCTACGCCACACTGCTCGACGAGGGCCTCTACCACTGCTCGATCCGCACCATGTACCGCATCCTGCACGAGAACGATGAGGTCAGGGAGCGACGCCTGCAGCGGCGACACACCGTCTACGCGAAACCAGAACTCCTCGCCGAAGGTCCAAACCAGGTCTGGTCCTGGGACATCACCAAGCTGATGGGTCCCAGCAAATGGACCTACTTCTATCTCTACGTCATCATCGACATCTTCAGCCGAAGGGTCGTCGGCTGGTGCCTCGCCGACACCGAGAGTGCGGCTCTCTTCAGGCCCCTGTTCGAGGACGCTGTCGACCATCATGCCGTCCCGCCTGGCCAACTTACCCTGCATGCCGACCGCGGCCCGTCCATGAAGGCCAAGGCCACCGCCCTGCTGCTCGCCGACCTGGGCGTCACCAAATCGCACAGCCGGCCCCACACCTCCGACGACAACCCGTTCTCCGAAAGCTGCTTCAAAACCCTGAAATACCAGCCCCAATTCCCCAAGCGCTTCGGCTGCATCCAGGACGCCAAAGCCTTCTGCCGGGCCTTCTTCGACTGGTACAACCAGCATCACCACCATCTGGGCATCGGCCTCATGACCCCCGACCAGGTCCATTTCGGCCAGGCCGATGAGGTACACGCCACACGCCAGACAACCCTCGATCTCGCCTTCCGCAACAACCCAAACCGCTTCGTCAACAAGGCACCAGAGCCACCCCAAAAGCCCACCGCCGTCTGGATCAACCCGCCAGCGCAAAAGCACCAACTCCAAGCCTAATCTCGTAGACCGGCTGTCTCATTGGCGTTGACACGTTCCGCACCTTGTGGTTGTGCCCCGGCGCGTGGTGTAAAAGGGCCGATCCTCGGAGAGGCTCGAGACTGATCAGGCGACCACAGCAGGCAGCCTGACGATGTCAGTATGGCTGACGCGGGCGAGGGCTTCCAGGCTCATGTAGCGCCGTGCCACGGCCCACTCGTCGTTGATCTCGAGCATCTGTGCGCCGACGAGGCGGATGATGGCCTCGTCATTGGGAAAGATGCCGACAACATCGGCGCGGCGCTTCACCTCCTTGTTGAGGCGTTCGAGCGGGTTGGTGCTGGCGATCTGCGGCCAGTGCTCCTTGGGGAAATCCATGTAGGCAAGAACGTCCTCGCGAGAGGCGTCCATCATGGCGCTGAGCTTCGGCTGCTTCTCGCGGAGCGCGTCAGCGACGGTGTTCCACTGCGTCACGGCCTCAGCCTTGGTGTCCTGCGCAAAGATCGTCTTCAGCATGGCGACGACGGCGGCACGCTGCTTCGCCGGGGCGTGGGCCAAGGCGTTCCTCATCCAATGAACCCGGCAGCGCTGGAGGGTGGCATTGAACACGCGACGGGCGGCGGCGCGCAGGCCCTTGTGGTCGTCGGCGATGACGAGCTTGACGCCGCGCAGTCCGCGATCGGCCAGGGAGCGCAGGAAGTCGGTCCAGAACGTCTCCGCCTCTGACGGGCCGGTGGCGACGCCCAACACCTCGCGCTTGCCATCCTCGTTGACGGCGACGGCGATTATCACGGCACGGCTGACGATGCGGCCGCCATCGCGGACCTTGAGGTAGGTGGCGTCGAGCCAGAGATACGGCCAGCTACCCTCCAGGGGGCGGCTGAGGAAGGCGTTCACGCGGGTGTCGATCTCGGCGCAGAGCCGCGAGACCTGGCTCTTAGACATGCCGCCGGCACCCAGCGCCTTCACCAGGTTATCAACGGCGCGCGTGGAGATGCCGTGGACGTAGGCCTCCTGCACCACGGCCACCAACGCCTTCTCGGCGGTCCGGCGGGGTTCCAGAAAGCTCGGGAAGTAGGAGCCCTTGCGCAGCCGCGGTATGGCCAGCTCGATCCGCCCGGCACGGGTGTCCCAGTCCCGCTCGCGATAGCCGTTCCGGTACACCTCACGCAGCGGGCTGCGCGCGCCCTTGGCCGCGCCGGCTGCCACCTCGGCCTCCACCTCCATGATGCGGTCGGCTGCAAAGGCCAGCATGTCGCGCACCAGGTCGGCATCGGCGCCCTTCTCCACCAGTTCGAGAAGCGCCATCTTTTCATCGGTCATCGTTGGTCTCCGGTTCGGTGAGAGGTCTCGCAACCCGAACCTACCGAAGATCGGCGGTGACCGCCCACGACGCCCCCGGCCGCGCGCTGCGCTACGCCAGGGGCTCCGCGCGCGGCCTCTTACACCACGTCAGGGGGCACGACCGCTGCGCA
>JBILYE010000110.1:0-12102 GCA_044377925.1 Caulobacter sp.
TGGCAGAGGCCGGTGCGCATGTCATTGCGCTGGGCCGCACGCAGGGCGCTCTGGAGGCCCTGGACGACACCATCTTCGCCGCCACGGGTCAGCACCCCACCCTGGTGCCCATCGACCTGCGCCAGCCCGAGGGTCTCGATCCGCTGGGGGCGCATCTGTTCGAGCGGTTCGGCCGGCTGGACGTCATCGTGCATGCGGCCGGCGTGCTGGGCGGCCTGTCGCCGACCGGCCATATCGAGCCCAAGAGCTGGGATCAGACGATTGCGGTCAACCTGACCGCCACCTGGCGGCTGATCCGGTCCTTCGAGCCCCTGCTGCGGGCCTCGGAGATGGGCCGGGCGATCTTCGTGACGACCGGGCGGGTAGCGCGCCCCAAGGCCTTCTGGGCTCCCTACGCGGCCAGCAAGGCCGGCATGGAGGCGCTGGTGAAGTGCTGGGGAGACGAGATGGAGACGACGGCCGTCCGCGCCGTGCTGCTCGACCCCGGCGCGGTGCGCACCCGCATGCGGGCTGAGGCCTTTCCGGGAGAGGACCCGCTGGACCTGCCGGAACCTTCGGCCCTGGGGCCGCTGTTCGTCGAGCTGGCGCAGCGGCGCGAGCTGCCGGCCATTCCCGAGACGGTGGTGTTCAAGGCCGGGTAGGCCGTCGGGGAAGAATTGAATTCTGCGAATTCAATCTGTCCCCTCTTACTTCAAACGTCCGGGCTTCTGGGTCCGCGAGCGGATCACCGGCCTGGCGACCGCGGCGTCCGTGGCGGCTTCCTTGGCCTGGCGCTTGGCCTTGGTCGCCCGCTTGACGCGTAGCTGCTTGGCTTCCTTGGCGTTCTCGCTGACACCGAGCTTCTTGGGCTTCTCGCGCGGGCCGCGCTTGGTGCCCGAGCCCATCGGCCGCTTGTCGCCGTCGGCGTCGGCATAGGGGTTGGCGCCCGACTTGATGGTGATGCGGATCGGCACGCCGGGCAGGTCGAAGCTCTCGCGGATCGAGTTGATCAGATAACGCCGGTAGTGCTCGGGCATCTGGTTGGCGCGGCTGGAGAACAGCACGAAGGTCGGCGGGCGGGCCTTGGTCTGGGCGACGTACTTGGGCTTGATCCGCTTGCCGTTCACGGCCGGCGGCGGGTGGCGCTGGATGGCCATGGCCAGCCAGTCGTTGAGGTCGCGGGTTTTCACCTTGGTCGACCAGTTGGTGTAGGTCTTGATCACCGCCGGCATCAGCTTGTCGAGACCAAAGCCGGTCTCGGCCGACAGCGCCACGACCGGCGCGCCCCGCACCTGGGGCAGCATGCGCTCGGCGTGTTCCTTGAAATCCTTCAGCGTCTGGGTCTGGTCCTCAACCAGGTCCCACTTGGCCAGCACGAAAACCAGGGAGCGGCCTTCCCGCTCGACCAGGTCGGCAAGCTGCAGATCCTGCACCTCGAAGGGGTGGGTGGCGTCCATGACCAGCAGGACGACCTCGGCATAGACGATGGTGCGGATGCTGTCGGACACCGACAGCTGCTCCAGCTTCTCCTGGATCTTGGCCTTCTTGCGCAGGCCGGCGGTGTCGACCAGCCGGATCTTGCGATCGTTCCATTCCCATTCGACCGAAATGCTGTCGCGGGTGATGCCGGCTTCGGGGCCGGTCAGCATGCGGTCTTCGCCGATCAGGGCGTTGACCAGGGTCGACTTGCCAGCGTTGGGACGGCCGACGATGGCCAGCCGGACCGGCTTGTCACCCTCGTCGTCGGCCTCGTCGTCCTGGTGCTCGGGCGCGATGTTGACGAGGGCCGCATAGAGATCGGCCATGCCTTCGCCGTGCTCGCCGCTGATCGGGATCGGCTCGCCGAAGCCCAGGGTCCAGGCCTCGGCGATGCCGGGATCGCCCTGCTTGCCCTCGGCCTTGTTGGCGCCCAGCAGGACCGGTTTGTCGCGCTTGCGGAGGATTTCGGCGAACACCCGGTCCAGTGGGGTAATGCCCTCACGGGCGTCGATCAGGAACAGGCAGACGTCGGCCTCGTCGATGGCCAGTTCGGTCTGGCGGCGCATGCGCGCTTCCAGGGTGTCGTCATCGACGTCCTCAAAGCCGGCGGTGTCGACGAGCGACAGGTTCATGTCGCCGATGCTGCCGCTGGCGAAGCGCCGGTCGCGGGTCACGCCCGGCCGATCGTCGACGATGGCGAGCTTCTTGCCCGCCAGTCGGTTGAACAGGGTGGATTTGCCGACGTTGGGTCGACCGACGATTGCGAGTTTCAGGGCCATGGCGGTGTTTCCGGACGACCTAGTCTATCCGGTCCGGACGAAGAGGCATGTGCAAAATGAAAGAGCGGCGGCTCTTGGCAGAACCGCCGCCCCTTTACAAGGTTTCAGGTTGAAACGCGGACTAGCGAATCGCCACCAGTTCAGCCTTGTCGGTGACGACATAGACCGTGCCGTTGACCGCGATCGGGGTGATCAGGGCGGCTCCGCCGATCTTGATGGTCTTGGTGACTTCGCCGGTCTTGGCGTTCAAGGCCAGGGCGCGACCGTCGCTGGAGACGACGACCAGACGGTCAGAGGCCATCACCGGGCCGAAGAACAGCACGCGGTCCTTGGTCTTCTTGACCCCTTCGTTGAGGTCCTTGATCCAGTGAACCTTGCCGCTGTCGCGCGAGACGCAGATCACCTCGCCTGCGCGGCTGATGATGTAGACGACATCGCCAGCGGGCCAGGGGGTGGTAATCGACGACACCGGCACTGACCAGCGAGGCTGGCCCGTACGCAGGTCGACGGCGGCGAAGACGCCCGAATGGCTGGCGGCGTAGACGTCACCCTTGAAGATCACCGGGCGGCCGGCGACATCGCGGATTTCCGAGAGGGCGTTGGTGCGGCTGGCGCGCGACAGGGCGTTGTTCCACAGATCGTTGCCGTTGCCGGCGCGCATGGCGACCAGTTCACCCGAGGCGAAGGCGGCGACCACGACGTCCTGCGAAGCGGCCGGGCTGGAGGCCGACAGGATACGGGCGGGCTCGACCAGGGCCTGGAAGTTCCAGGTCGGGTTGCCGGTGGCAGCGTCGAAAGTCAGCAGTTCATTGTCGGTGCTGATGGCGAATACCTTGCCGCCATGTACCGTGGGCGCGCCATGAATCGGAGAGGCCACGTCCTGGCGCCAGCCGACCGCGCCGGTCGCGGCATCCAGCTGGGCGACGAAGCGGAAGCCGGAGGACACGTAGACCTTGCCGTTCGAGTAGGCGACGCCGCCGCCGAAACCGACCTTGTCGCGGCGGTTCTCGGCCTTCAGACGTTGCTTCCAGAGCTCGGCGCCGGTGTTGGCGTCAATGGCGACAACGTCGGCCTCGGCGTCCATGACAAACACCTTGCCGTCGGCCATGACCGGCGGGGCGGTGACGTGGACCTTGGCATCGGAGCCCTTGCCGAAGCTGCGGCGCCAGGCGACGTCGAAGGCCGGCGCCGCTTCGATGTTTTCGGTCACCACATCGACCGGGCCGCCGGGATTGGGCCACTCGGCGACGGCGGCGGCCGGGGGCAGGAAGAAGTCCTGACCAGCCAGATCCTCGGCGACCACGACCTTCTCATCGAAGGCGATGACCGAGATGCGGCGGCCATCGGAGGCCTCGTCCTTCACGTCTTTCGGCTTGAACGGGTTTAGCCGGTCCACCGTGCCGGACACGCTCGAGCAGCCGGCGGTGGTCACCGCCAGGCCAAGGACGACGGCGGTCAGGAAGCCGCGACTTGCAATCATGGAAGAGCCTACCCGGGGCGAAAAGGATGAACGCACGGGATCGGCTGTCGCCGCCCCCGCGCCTTGGGAATCAAGCAGGGACACGGCGGATTTGAGGCGAGCCTCGCCGCCGGCGGTTCCCATTACTGCGGCGCTCCACCGGCGCCCGGCGACAGTTGCAGGCCGGGCGGCAACTGCATGGCCGACGGCGGCGGAAGCTGAGCGGCCATCTTGGCGGCGTCCGACATGGTCTTGGCGCCGCCGTTATCGATCATCGAGACCGCCGCCTTGGCCCGCTCGCGGATGCCGTCGGTGGAATCGAAGTTCTGTTGCAGGGCCACGAACTCGTCTCGCGCTTCCTTGAGCTTGCCGTCACGCAACCGCAGGAAGGCCAGCGCTTCCTTGGCCTGGATCTGGAAGGGCCGCTTGTCGGCGCCAAGCTTGGCGAGGCGCTTTTCGAGATCGGCGGTCGGGGCGGTGTCGAGCAGGGCGTAGACCGCCCGAAGCGAGGCGAAGTCCGCCAACATCGGGTTCGGCGCGGCCTTCGCGGCCTGGTCGAACAGCTTGACCGCTTCGTCAGCGGCCCCGGCGTCGGCGCGCATGGCCGCCTGGTTGATCAGAGCCAGGGCCTTGTAGGCGCCGGTCCCCGACTGGGCGACCTCACCATACTTGGCGAAGGCGCCGGCCTCGTCCCGCTGCTGCAGGGACTCGGCGGCCTTGCTCATGCCGATCGAAGCCTTGTCG
This sequence comes from Caulobacter sp., assembly GCA_044377925.1. Classification (GTDB taxonomy): domain Bacteria; phylum Pseudomonadota; class Alphaproteobacteria; order Caulobacterales; family Caulobacteraceae; genus Caulobacter. Next base: position 4,441 of record JBILYE010000110.1, read on the forward strand.
GCCTTGGCGTTCTGCCAGGTCGTCCAGCCCCAGCCGCCACCGACGACCACAACCACCACGGCGATCAGGCCGCCGACCCACGGCGCGGCCTTCTTGGCCAGGCGCATGTAGCGCTCGGTGCGGAGCTGCTCCTCGACCTCTTCGAAAACATCGACCACGAACGAAAGACTCCGATGGGAGGGAAATAGTGGAGGCGGAACCTATAGGCTCGCACCATTGGCTGCAACGCGCCTAGTTGATGACCGCCAGGTCGGTGTTCTCGTCTTCCTTCTTGCGCCGTCGCTCAATGAGCCACACGCACCAGATGGAGATTTCGTAGAGCAGCACGATCGGTCCGGCCAGCATAAGCATGCTGATCGGATCGGGCGGTGTGACGACGGCCGCGACGATGGCGATACCGAGAATGGCGTAGCGGCGGCCCGCCCGGAGCATGTTCGAGCTCAGAAGCCCCGCCAGCCCGGCAAGGGTGAGAACCACAGGCAGCTGAAAGCAGAGGCCAAATGCCAGCACCAGGGCGGTGACCAGGGACAGGTACTCATCGACCTTGGGCGTCAGCTCGACCGATACGCCGGCCGTGGTGATCTGCTGGCTGAGCGAGAACCACAGCACGAAGGGAAGCATGATGTAGTAGACGAGCGCCGCCCCGATCGTGAACAGCACCGGCGAAGCGACCAGGAACGGCAGGATGGTGTAGCGCTCGCGCCGATAGAGACCGGGCGCGATGAAGCGGTAAAGCTGCCAGGCGATGATCGGGAAGGCGACGATCACGGCGCCGAAACCCGCCACCTTCAGCTTTGCGAAAAACAGTTCCAGCGCCGCGGTGTAGATCAGCTTCAGCTGGCCGCCGGTCGTCGGGGTCTGGTTGATCAAGGCGAAGATCAGATCGAACGGCCCGTGCTTGCCGCCGTTGCTCTGCTGGGCGGCGAACAGGTTGTTCGCGGTCTGGAAGGGATGAATCAGGAATCGGAAGATCGGGTCGGCGAAATAAAAGCAGACGCAGAACCCGATGAAGACGGCGATCAGGCAGATGATCAGCCGGCTGCGCAGTTCGACCAGGTGCTCGAGCAACGGCGCGCGGGAGGCCTCGATTTCGGCTTCGTCGTTGATCACGAGACGGTCCCCGCCTTGACCGCCCGTTTGCGCCGGGGCTTTTCGACAAGGCCGCCGGCCGGTTCACTGGCAGCGACAGCCTTCTTGACCGGCTTTTTCGCCGGCGCCTTGTTGGCGACAGGCTGGTCCGCAACCTCGACCTTCGCGGCCGCCTTTGCGCGAGGCTTGCGGACCGGCTTGGCCGGTTCAGGCTCGGGCTCGGGAGCCGGCATCGTCACCGCCGGAGAAAAACTGACCTGACCGTTTCTCAGGCCGGAATCGATCTCAGCGAACACCTGGTCGGCGCTGGGATCGTGCGCCGCCGCGGCGAACTGGCCTGAGCGCATGGCCTCGACCTCCTTGCGGAGTTCTTCGAGTTCCGATTGCCGGGCCATGTCCTCGAAGCTGGCGCGAAATTCAGACGCCATGCCGCGGAGCCGGGCGATGAACTGCCCGACCCGGCGCATCAGAAGCGGCAGATCCTTGGGTCCCACGACGATCAGGGCGATAGCCGCCACCAGAATCATCTCTGAGACGCCGATATCAGGCGAAAGCATGGGCGCGCCTTAAGGCGTTGGAGCGAGGGCGATCAAGCCCAATCAGCGCGATCGTCAGTTGACGATGTTGCCCTTCTTGCGGGTCGTGGTGCGGGCGGTGGTGGCGCGCGGCAACGGCTTGGCCGGCTCTTCCTCTTCCGCTTCCGGTTGTTCGTCGCCTTTCAGGCCGTCACGGAAGGCGCGAATGCCCTTCGCGGCGTCGCCCATCAGACCCGACAGCTTGCCGCGGCCGCCGAACAGCAGCGCCGCGAGAATGATCACCGGGATAATATGCCAAAGGCTCAGGCCGCCCATGTTCAAGAAACTCCTGTTTGCCGCCTTCGGGCGGCGATGTCTGATCACTTGAGGCCTATATAGGCCCTGACTGCATCGCGGGCCAAATGAAAGCCGCGTTAGGCGAAAGTGGGGCGAGAAACCTCACTCGTCTCCCACGTAGTCCTGGACGAACTCGGGCGCATCGACGTCGAGGTCCAGTTGCTCCTCATCCTCCAGCGCCTCACCCGCCAGGCTGGGATCGGGGACCGAGAAGCCGGGTGGCAGGTTCATGTCCAGCAGGCCCAGCGCCTTCATGTCGGTCATGCCGGGCAGATCCGCGAGCGTGGCCAGGCCGTAATGTTCGAGGAAGCTGTCGGTCGTGCCGTAGGTCACCGGCCGGCCCGGCGTGCGCCGGCGGCCGCGCATGCGCACCAGGCCCAGCTCCAGCAGTACGTCGAGCGTACCCTTGCTGGCCTGCACCCCGCGCACCGCTTCGATCTCGGCGCGGGTCACTGGCTGGTGGTAGGCGATGATGGCGAGGGTTTCCTGGGCGGCCTTGGAGAGGCGGCGCGGCTCTTCCCGCTCCTCGGTCATCAGGAAGGCCAGGTCAGCAGCGGTCTGCAACCGCCAGCGCCCGGCCACCTCGACCAGTTCAACCCCCCTGCCCTCATACTGTTCGCGCAACGCCCGGATGGCGGCCGCCGGATCGGCGCCTTCAGGCAGGCGACGGGCGAGGTCCGCCTCGCTGAGCGGCTCGGCGGCCGCGAACAACAGGGCTTCGACGCAACGCTCGACATGGTCGCTCACAGGGCGGCCTCCGGACGGCCCGTGCGGACTTTCAGGTAAAGATCGGCGAAGGCCTCCATCTGCCGGGCCTGCAAGGCGCCCTCCTTCACCAGTTCCAGGCTGGCGGACAGGGTCGAGGCCAGGTAGCTCGCGCGGCTGGGTCCAAGGTCGTCAGCCGGCATCGGCGCGATACCCTGAAGCGCGGTCCAGCGATCGAGCTCAGGAAGCAGCTCCCGCAGGCGGCCACGGGCGTCTTCCAGCCCGTAGGCGACCGGAACTTCAGGCCGATAGGTACGGTAGTGCTCGCGGCGGCGCTGTTGAATGTAGGCGCTCATCAACTGGTACAGGTCACCCTCGAAGCGGCCGGCGCCGACCACCTTGACCTGCTCGGGATCGCCGCGGACGAAGACGTCGCGTTTCAGGCGCGGGCGGATGTTGAGGGCGTCGGAGGCCTTGCGCATGGCGTCCAGCTTGGCCAGGCGGAAAGCCAGGTTGGCGGCGACTTCCTCGGCCGGCGGTTCGTCCCCCCGGCCCTTCTCGGCGCGCGGCAGCAGCAGCCGGGACTTCAGGTAGGCCAGCCAGGCCGCCATCACCAGATAGTCGGCGGCGAGGCTGAAGCGCAGGGCGCGGGCCCGCTTGACGAAGGACAGATACTGTTCGGCCAGCCGGGTGATCGAGATCTGCATCAGATCGACCTTCTGGCTGCGCGCCAGGGCGAGCAGGACGTGGAGCGGCCCTTCGTAACCATCCAGATCGATGATCAGAGCCTCGCCGTCCTCGGCCGCCTCGTTGGCGGCCTTGAAGTCGAGATTGGGCTGGAAGCCGTCGCTCATGCGGCGAACCTCCCGTCGAAGGCCGCATCGAAGCGGGCGCGGGCCTCAACGGCGTCAAACGGTTCGGGAACCCTGGCGAGGCGGGCGAGCGCGGCGTCGGCCCGGGCCTTCGCCTTGCCGGACAGGGATCTGGTCCCGGCGACCACAGACTGCATCTCGGCCATGACGCCGTTGCAGTGAAGAATGACGTCGCAGCCAGCCGACAGGGCACGACGGGCGCGCTGGCTGAAATCGCCCTTCAGCGCCTTCATCGAGAGGTCGTCGGTCATCAACAGGCCGCCGAAGCCGATATCCTCGCGGATGATGTCCTTGATCACGGTCTTCGACTGGGTGCCCGGCCGTTTGGGGTCGATGGCGGTGAAGACGATGTGGGCGCTCATCGCCATCGGCATATCGGAGAGGACGCGGAAGGGCGCGAAATCGACGGCGGACAGCTCGCTGACCGGGGCGTCGACGACCGGAAGGTGCTGATGGCTGTCAGCCATCGCGCGCCCGTGACCGGGGATGTGCTTGATGACCGGCAGCACGCCGCCGGCGATCAAACCTTCGGCGGCGGCCCTGCCGAGGGTGGCAATCTCTTCGACGGTCTCGCCATAGGCCCGGTCGCCGATGATGTCATGGGCTCCGCGCTGGGGGACGTCGAGGACGGGTACGCAATCGACATTGATGCCGAGGTCCAGCAGGTCATGGGCAATGAGACGGGCGCCCAGGCGCGTGATCTCCCGGCGGACCAGGGGGTCGTTGGTGGCCAGCGTGCCGTAGGCGCGGCCGGGCGGGTACTTGGGCCAGTGCGGCGGGCCGAGCCGCTGCACCCGGCCGCCCTCCTGGTCGACCAGGATGGGGGCATGCCAGCCGACCGCGTCGCGCAGGGCGGCGGTCAGGGCCCGCACCTGGGCCGGGCTTTCGATGTTGCGCCTGAACAGGATGAAGCCCCAGGGCCTGGCGTCACGGAAGAAGGCGACCTCCTCAGCCGAGAGGGTCGTTCCGGCGCAGCCCAGGATGCAGGCGCGATCAGTCACCGAACGAAGCAGCTCTTTCCGGCGGCTTTCAGCTTGTCGCAGAAGGCCTGGGCCGAGGCCCGGTCAGCAAAGCCGGTGACGGAGGTGCGGTAGAGGGTCTTGCCGCCGCTTTCGACGGTCTCGACCTTCTTGCCCTTGCCGGCGGCGGCGCCGGGAGACAGGGCGGCGGCTTCGTTCCAGGCCTTGTCGGCGAGCGCCGTCGAGGACAGCGCGCCGATCTGCACCAGGAATGACCCACCGGCGGCGGCCTTGGGAGTCGGGGCGACCGGTGCGACCGGTGCGGTGGCGACCTTGGCGGGAGGCGGGGTCGGCGCGACCTTCGGGGTGGCGGCCGGCACGGCCGGCTTCAGCCCCGGGCCGGCGGTAACCGGCGCCACCGGCGCCTTGGCGACCACCGGGACCTCCGGACGGGGCAGCGGTTGTTCGGGTTCGGGGGCATAGGCGGGAGCGGTGTCGCCTTCCTCGCCATTCAGGATCACCAGATCGTCAGCCGGCGCGGCGGGTTGGTCTTCGGCCTTCGGCGGGGTCTTGGCTTCGGCGACAGGCGTGCCGACAGCCTTCGGCGCATCGCCCGCGCCGCGGAAACCGTCGCGGTAGATGAACCAGGCGCCGGCGATAAGCACCACCAGCACCAGGGCGCTGATGATCAGCGTGACGGGCGCCGGCGAGCCACCGCGCACGGGACGTCTGGCGTCGAAGGCCAGCGGGGCGTCATGGCTGGGCGGGGTGTAGGCGCCGCGGTTGTAGTCGGACATCAGGGCTCCGCTCGAATGAGCATGCGCGAGAGTGGAGCGAATCGCTCCGAACGTCCCGCCAGTCTATCGAATCACACCGGCCGCGTGACCAGTCAGGTCCAGGTTTCCAACTGGAACAGGCGTCGATGCTCTTCGATGGCGAACCGGTCGGTCATGCCGGCGATGTAGTCGCACACCACCCGCGCCCGGCCGGCCTCGTCGCGGTTCTGCGACTTCACGAACCACTCGGTAGGCAGCACCTCGGGTTCGGCCATGAACAACGAAAACATCTCGGCCAGAATGCGGCGCGCCTGGCTGCGCGTGCGGTTGACCTTCCAGTGGCGGTACATGCGTTCAAACAGGAATTCGCGCAGACGGGCGAGGTCCTCCAGCATGTCCGGCGAGAAGGCGACGAGGGCCTGGCCCAACCCGCGAACGTCCGCCGGGCTGGCGACGCCGCTGACGGCGGCCCGTTTCAGCGTCTCGCCCATGACGTCGTCGACCATGGCCCCGATCATCCGCCGCACGGCCTCCAGCCGGGTGATGCGATCATCGAGATCGGGCCGTTCGCTGCGGACCCCCTGCAGGATCGGACCGATCAGCGGCACTTCCAGCAGGTCTTCGAGACGAAAGACCTCGGCCTGCACGCCGTCGTCGACGTCGTGGTTGTTGTAGGCGATGTCGTCGGCCAGAGCGGCGACCTGCGCTTCGGCGGAGGCCCAGCCGCCGAGCTCCAGATCCATCTTGCTGTTGAACCGGGCGACGGCGGCCCAGCTGGGGCGGGTCAGTTTGTCGGTCACCGGACCGTTGTGCTTGATCACCCCTTCCAGCGTCTCCCAGGTCAGGTTGATGCCGAGGAAGTCGGGGTAGCGGTGCTCGAGCTCTGTGACGACCCGGAAGGTCTGCACATTGTGATCAAAGCCGCCCCAGGGCTTCATGCTGTCGTCGAGGGCGTCCTCGCCGGCGTGGCCGAAGGGCGGGTGGCCCAGGTCGTGGGCCAGGGCTATGGTTTCGGCGAGGTCGGCGTCGAGGCCCAGCGCGCTGGCAAGGCTGCGCGCGATCTGCGCCACCTCCAGCGAATGGGTCAGGCGGGTGCGGTAGTGATCGCCTTCGTGAGCGACGAAGACCTGGGTCTTCTCCTTCAGCCGGCGAAAGGCCGTCGAATGGATGATGCGGTCGCGGTCGCGGGCGAAGGGGTTGCGAGTGCGGCTTTCGGCCTCCGGAAACAGCCGCCCGCGCGACGCCTTCGGAACTTCCGAATAGGGAGAACGGAAGACGGTATAGCTGGACGTCATCTTTGGCCTTCGAGCGTGCGCCCCTTTCCAGCGGGCGCGGGGTTGCACATATAGGGGCATACGAGAGTTTTCCACAGCATGACCGCCACGCCCGTAACCTTGAGTGAAACCGCCGCAGCCCGAATTCGCGCCATCGGCGCGGCCGAGGGGCGGGCGTTGATGCTTCGCGTGGCGGTCGATGGCGGCGGCTGCTCGGGCTTCCAGTACCGTTTCGACCTGGTCGATGCGGTAGAGGCCGACGACCTGCAGATCGAACGCGACGGGGCCGTGGCCCTGGTGGACGATATCTCGCTTGGCCTTCTGAAGGGGTCGGAGATCGACTTCGTGGATGAACTGGCCGGCGCGGAATTCCGGGTCCGCAATCCGAACGCCAAGTCCAGCTGCGGCTGCGGTGTCAGCTTCTCCCTTTAGCATCGACCAGCCTCCTGCCTGATGGGGCTTGGTTTCCGGAATCTACGCTTCCGGGAATAATTTCTTGAGATCCCTGCTTCTGGCCGCCCGGGCGGCCGCCATCGCTCTCCCGCGCGCGGCGCAATCTTCAGGCTGCTCAAGGCCGCCCAGCCGAAGGCGACCCTGACCATTCTGGACAGCGTCAATCACCTTCTGAAGGACGCGCCCGCCGATCGGGTGGCCAATCTGGCGACCTATGCCGACCCGACCCTGCCGCTCAGCCCCCAGGTCGCCCCGGCCTTCGCGGGCTTCATCAAGGCGCACTGAGGCCCGTTATTGGGGCACGAACTGCAGCGCCACCGCCATGGCGGTGAGCCAGACCGCCGGAATGGCGATGGCGATCCAGGCAAAGCGCTCCTGGTCCCGCTTCCAGGTCACCCAGGCCACGAACGGCGCCACGATGCAGACGATCCAGAAGGCGATCATCAACAGGAAGGCGATCCAGGCCATGGGGTTGAGCAGGTTCGGCCGATGATCGAAGACCAACGGCGAGAACACCGCTCCCACCGCCCCGAACGGCAGGGTCGCCAGCCAGCCGAGCGTCAGCAGGCCGAGCAGAAACGCCCGCTGTTTCTTCTCCCGGCGATCTCGCCCCTTGAGCCCCTCGGTCATGGGCCCTAGCCTTTCAGGCCCGCACCGGAGCC
>JBILYE010000111.1:0-12081 GCA_044377925.1 Caulobacter sp.
ATCCCTCAACCCCCGCCTCCACGCCTCCCGCCGGTTCCCCAGCACGATCTCGTCCATCGCGAACACCTCCGCCCGTCCGGCCGCCATCCATCGCGCCCGGTCCGCCTGCGAGTCGGGCGCCTGGGCCATCATCCGGGTGAGGGCCGCCTGCTTGTCGGCCAGCTTGAAGCGCACCCGCTTGCGCACCACGCCGGTGCGCGGGTCGGTCGTCTGGTCGATGATCAGCTCCTTGACCGCCGCCGCCTTGGTCCGGTCCAGCCGCGACAGGTCGAGGTCCAGCTCGCCGGCGCCGTCGATGACGACGTAGTCGAGCAGATTGGCGAAGGCCAGGTGCGACAGCTCCCGCTGCACGGCGGCCTTGTCCGGCACGGCGTCGAACGGGGCATGGCGTATGACCTGCAACGCCTGCCGCACCTTTGGATGGCGCATCAGGTCGCGCCCCGCCCACTTGGCGCTGGCGGCGCTGTAGCCGGCCCGCCGGGCGGCGGCCGCGGCGCAGCGGTCGACCAGAAACTCCTCGACGAAGCGGCGTTGGCGCGGGGTCAGCCGGTTCAGGGCGGGCAGCGTCATGGCGGGGTCTCCTTATCGAAGCGGCGAAACCATTATCCCATGGTCCGGCCGCGCAAGGGCCCCCGCGCCTGCGCCACCCGGTCGCCGGGTCTTGCCCGCCGGGTCCCCACCGCCGGCCCGCCGGCGCCCCACCGGTTCGCCCCACCCCCGCCGCCCGCGGCCCCCTTATCTGGCCCGCCTTGCCATGCGCGCAGCCCACTTTTGCGGCGCACGCAGACGTCAAATGCACCCACCATGCCAATGCTATACTGGTGGCCCGCTTCGATAAGGCCGCCCGCCCCCCGATGATCGCCGCTCCCGTCCGCTGTCTTGCCGTCCTGCTGCCGCTCCTCGCCACCCCGGCCATCGCCCGGGATGACTTCCAGACCCGCGTCCTGGCCGCCCACAACAGCCTGCGGGCGCAGGTCGGCACACCGCCACTCACCTGGAGCCACCGCCTGGCCGACGACGCCAGGGCCTGGGCCGACACCCTCGCCCGCAAGGGCCGACTGGAGCACGAAGACCAGCGCCAGCAGGGCGAGAACCTCTGGATGGGGACGGCAAACGCCTTCTCGATAGAGGCCATGGTCGGCGCCTGGGCCGGGGAACATGCCGACTACCGCCATGGGGTGTTCCCCGGGGTCGCGAATAAAGGCAAGCCGGTGGGGCACTACACCCAGATGGTCTGGCGCTCGACGACAGAGGTCGGCTGCGCCACCGCCCGCACCGCCGACGAGGAGGTGCTGGTCTGCCGCTACAGTCCGCCAGGCAACTGGATCGGCCAGACCGCGTACTAGATGGGCCCGCGAAGGCGTTTCCAGCCGGGCGCGAACGTTTGAATTCCGGGTACGGCCAACGCAGCGGCCGCCCGCAGCACTATCCCGGGCCGCCGCGCGCGGCCGCACGAAGGAGACCACATGGCTGACCCCGCTCCGGTTCTGGTCCTGCTTGGCGGGGCGGGCGATCTGTCGATGCGCATGCTGCTGCCCTCCCTCCTGCATCTGGAGATGGACAGTCTGTTGCCGCAGGGCCTCCGCATCATCGCCGTCGGCCGGGCCAAGGGCGACGCCGCCAGCTATCGCAAGGATGTCCGCGCCCACCTGGAGGGCCACGAAGGGATCGGCATTGCCTGGGAGGCCCTGTCCGACCGTCTCGACTACCTGTCCACCGACGCCGGCAAGCCGGAGGGCGCGGAGGCGCTCAAGGCCCGCATCGGCGAGGCCGGCCTGACCGTTATCTACTACGCCCTGTCGCCCAGCCTGTTCGCGCCGGTGACCAAGGCCCTCAGCGACGCCGGGCTGATCGGCGAAAACACCCGCCTGGTGCTTGAAAAGCCCATCGGCCGCGACCTCGAGTCCAGCCGCGCCACCAACGCCGTCATCGCCGAGGCCGCCGAGGAAGGCCAGGTCTTCCGCATCGACCACTACCTGGGCAAGGAGACGGTCCAGAACCTCATCGCCCTGCGCTTCGCCAACGCCCTGTTCGAGCCCCTGTGGAACAACCTGGCCATCGACCATGTGCAGATCACGGTCGCCGAGACCCAGGAGGTCGGCGACCGCTGGCGCTATTACGATGAGTACGGCGCCATCCGCGACATGCTGCAGAACCACATGCTGCAGCTCCTCTGCCTGGTCGCCATGGAGCCGCCGTCCGACCTCGAGGCCGACGCGGTCCGCAACGAGAAGGTCAAGGTCCTGCGCTCCCTGCGCCGCTTCACCCCGGAAGCCGCCGAAAAGGACAGCGTTCGCGGCCAGTACGTCGCCGGCATGGCCGAGGGCCACCCTGCCGCCTCCTATGAAGCCGAGGTCGGCCGGCCGTCGACGACGGAGACCTTCGTCGCCCTGGTCGCCTGGATCGACAACTGGCGCTGGAAGGGCGTGCCCTTCTACCTGCGCACCGGCAAGCGGATGGCCGAGCGGCGCACTGAAATCGTCATCCAGTTCAAGGCCGTGCCCCACTCCATCTTCGGCCCCTACGGCGACCGCGACATCCAGGCCAACCGCCTGGTGATTGAACTCCAGCCGCACGAGGACATTTCCCTCACCATCATGAACAAGCGCCCGGGCCTCAACGGCGAGCACATGCGCCTGCAACCCCTGCCGCTGTCCCTGAGCCTGGCCAAGGCGCTCGGCGAGGAGGGCGGCCGGCGGCGTATCGCCTATGAGCGGCTGCTGCTCGACGTCATCCGCGGCGATCCCACCCTGTTCGTGCGCCGCGACGAGGTCGAGGAGGCCTGGCGCTTCGTCGACGGTGTCGCCGAGGCCTGGGCGGCGGCGGGCGTGCAGCCAAAACCCTATCCGGCCGGCAGCTGGGGCCCGGCCGGGGCCTCTGGTCTCATCGAGCGGTCGGGCCGCGCCTGGAATGACTGATCTGCCTGCCGTCGAGGTGTTCGACAGCGCCGATGCGGCGGCAGACGCCGCCTGCGCCGCCATCGTCCAGCGCCTGCAGTCCGCCCTGATCGAACGCGGCGCGGCCCACCTCTGCGTCACCGGCGGCTCGACCCCGGGGCCGGTTTACGACCGCCTGAAGGACGCCGACCTCGACTGGTCCCACGTCGCCATCACCCTGTCGGACGAGCGCTGGGTCGATACCAACTCCCCGGACTCCAACGCCCGCCTGGTCCGCGAGCGCCTGCTCCAGGGCCGCGCCGCCGCCGCCCGGTTCGTCTGCCTCAAGGGCGAGGAAACAGACCCGGTTCACGGCGCCTGGATCGCCGACCTCAAGGTCGCCCCGCTGGAGCCCTTCGACGCCGTCCTGCTGGGCATGGGGGCGGACGGTCACATCTGCTCGCTGTTCCCCGGCAACCCGGTGCTGGAACAGGGCCTCGACCCGGCCGGCGCACGCCTGGTCCTGCATGCCCCTGCGGGAGAGCCCGCGCCGGCGCAGGACCGTGTCACCCTGACTCTGCCGGCCCTGATCCATGCCGGGCTGATCCTCATCCTGACCTCGGGCCAGTCCAAGCGCGCCATCCTCGAACGGGACGGCGACGAGCCCGTCCACCACCTGATCCGCGCCACCGCGCGAGGCGATCTCCGCCTCCTCTGGTCGGCCTGAAAGCCATGGCCATGCAGCCCCCTCTCCACCCAACCATCGCCCAGGTCACCCAGACCATCATCGAGCGCAGCCGCGAGTCCCGCGCCCGATACCTGGCCCGCATCGAGGCCATGCGCGCCGAAGGCCCCGGCCGGGGCAAGCTGTCCTGCGCCAACTGGGCCCATGCCTTCGCCGCGTCGCCGGGCCAGGACCGTCTGCGCGCCCTGGATCCTGCCGCCCCCAACATCGGCATCGTCTCGGCCTACAACGACATGCTCTCGGCCCATCAGCCGCTGGAGGACTACCCCCGGATCATCAAGGCCGCCGCCCGCAAGGCCGGCGCCACGGCCCAGTTCGCCGGCGGTGTGCCGGCCATGTGCGACGGCGTCACCCAAGGCCGCCCCGGTATGGAGCTCAGCCTGTTTTCTCGCGACGTCATCGCCCTGGCGACCGGCGTCGCCCTCAGCCACGACGCCTTCGACGCCGTCATCATGCTCGGCGTCTGCGACAAGATCGTCCCGGGCCTGGTCATCGGCGGCCTCGCCTACGGCTGGCTGCCGACCATCCTGATGCCGGCCGGCCCGATGACCAGCGGCCTGCCCAACAATGAAAAGGCCCGCACCCGCGCCCTCTACGCCGAGGGCAAGATCGGCCGCGACGAACTGCTGGCCGCTGAACAGGCCAGCTACCACGGGCCCGGCACCTGCACCTTCTACGGCACCGCCAACTCCAACCAGATGCTGATGGAGCTGATGGGCCTGCACCTGCCGGGCTCGGCCTTCATCACCCCCGGCACGCCCCTTCGCGAGGCCCTGGTCGCCCATGTCGCCGTTCGCGCGGCCCGGATCGGCGTCAAGTCGGACGAGTGGACGGCCATGGGCCACGTCATCGACGAGAAGGCGATCGTCAACGGCGTCGTCGGCCTGATGGCCACGGGCGGCTCGACCAACCTCTGCCTGCACCTGCCGGCCATGGCCCAGGCGGCGGGCATCAAACTCACCCTGGAAGACATGGACGCGCTCAGCCGCGTCACCCCGCTGATGGCCCGCGTCTATCCCAACGGCCAGGCCGACGTGAACCACTTCCAGGCAGCCGGGGGCCTGGCCTTCGTCACCCGCGAACTCCTGGCCGCCGGCCTGCTGCATGAGGATGTCCGCACCATCGCCGGACCCGGCCTCTCCCGCTACACCCAGGAGCCCGCCCTTGAAGGCGACGCCCTCGTCTGGCGCGACGGGGCGCGCCGGAGCGGCGACCTCACCGTCCTGCGCCCGGCCTCCGATCCCTTCGAGCGGGAAGGGGGGCTGCGCCTGCTTGGGGGACCGCTCGGCCGCTCCGTCATCAAGGTCAGCGCCGTCAAACCCGAGCACCGCACCGTCACCGCCCCGGCCGTGGTCTTCGACAATCAGGCCGACTATCTGGCCGCCTTCAAGCGCGGCGAGCTCGACAGGGACTGCGTCGCCGTCGTCCGTTTCCAGGGCCCCCGCGCCAACGGCATGCCCGAACTGCACAGCCTCACCCCGCCGCTGTCGGTGTTGCAGGATCGCGGCCGCAAGGTGGCCCTGGTCACGGACGGCCGCATGTCCGGCGCGTCCGGCAAGGTGCCGGCCGCCATCCATGTGACGCCGGAAGCCCTGAACGGCGGGGCGCTGGCCCGGGTGCGGGACGGCGATGTCATCACCCTGGACGCCGAGGCCGGCACCCTGACCATCGCCGTCGATGCGGCCGAGTTCGCGGCCCGAACGCCGGCCCCGCCGCCCCCGGAGGGTATCGGCCACGGCCGTGAGCTGTTCGCCAGCTTGCGGGGTCTGGCCGGCGCCGCTGATGCCGGAGCATCCGTCCTTTTCGAAAACTGAAAGAACACCGTTGTAGGCCCAAACTGTGCATGTCCATTCCGTGGACGTAAACGGAAGCCGCGTCACCCTGCCGCAGGCCTTTAAAGCCACATCTGTTTCAAAGATGAAACGCAGCGGCGTAACCCCGGTTGACGCGGCGTTAGAACATACCGCATCATCGAACAGTTGTTTGCCGGACTGTCCCGGCAAGCGGGTGGCTGTTCCTCGGGGGCGCGTTGGCGAGATCGCCAAACCTGTCTGACCTAAACGGAACCCGGACCGAGGTCCGGGCCAAAGGCGTCACTGCCTCTCCATCCCGACACTTCGAGATCGGCCGGACGGCTTCGTCCGCGCCCAACGACCTGCTTGTTCGGGGAGGCAATCCCGGCAGCGGATAATCAAACTACGAACCCGGTCACCGACGCTCGAACACAAGAAGCGCGGGGCCACCAGGAAACAACAGGGAGGGAGTATCATGCGTAGGACTGCGTATCTTGCCGGCGGATCAGCGCTGGCCATGGTTGCGGCCATCGGGTTTGGCGGCATCGCCGCCGCCCAGAGCGAACCGGCCTCGGTCGAGGAAGTGGTGATCACCGGCTCGCTGCTGGCGGGCACGCCCGAAGACGCGGCCCTGCCCGTCGATGTGATCGGCGCCGAAGAGCTGGCCAAGCAGGGTTCGCCCTCGACGGTCGAACTGCTCAAGGGCCTGTCGGTCTCCAACGGCGTGCTGGGCGACACCAACCAGTTCGACGCCCGCGCCCAGGGCTCTGAAGGCTCCGGCTCGGTCAACCTTCGCGGCCTCGGCCCGACGCGGACCCTGGTCCTGCTCAACGGCCGCCGCATGCCGGTCAACCCCTTCGCCCTCGCCGGCGCCGGCGCGGTCGACACCAACATCATCCCCTCGGCCGCCATCGGCCGGGTCGAAGTGCTGAAGGACGGCGCCGCGGCCACCTACGGCTCCGACGCCATCGCCGGCGTGGTCAACTTCATCACCAAGAAGGGCCAGGAAGGCGGCGAACTGGGCGCCAGCTACAAGCTGGTCGACGGCTCGGACGGCGACTGGACGGCCAACGCCACCTGGGGCTGGTCTGGCGACTCCTCGGACGCCTTCGTGGCGCTGGGCTTCCAGCATCGCTCCGAACTGAGCGTCCTCGAGCGTGACTTCGCCAACCGGCCCTACCTCGAGAACCCCGAAGGCGGCTGGTCGGCGGCGGGCTCGCCCTCGACCTTTATCCCTCTGGCGGCCAGCACCACCGGCTTCCGTGACAGCAACTGTTCGGCCCTGGGCGGCTTCGCCGGCTTCAGCGGCGCAACCCCGGTCTGCTACGGCCACTACATCGAGTTCGACAACCTGGTCGAACGCGAGGAGCGCTTCCAAGTCTACGGCGAGTTCAATCACGAGTTCAACGACACCACCAAGCTCCACGTCGAAGCCCTCTACGCCTCGACCGACGTGCCGGAGTGGAAGACCTCGCCCTCCTACGCCCTGCTGGCCACCCCGACCGCGACCACCTCGCCGGTCCCGGGCCGTTACTTCATTCCCAACACCAACCCGGGCCTTATCCGCTACGGCATCGATAACCCGACGCTCGGCAACTACAGCCTGGCGACCGGTCTCTGCACCACCGGCGCGGCCCAGAACCCCTGTGTCGGCGGCGCCTCGGCCCTGCTCGGCGGCGGCGTCCTGAACGTCGCCAACCGTCCCCACCTGCTGGGCGGCAACCCGATGTTCAACTACGGCGCCTCGCGCGGTAGCCGCAACTTCGAGGCCTATCGCCTGTCGGCCGAACTCTCCGGCCAGTTCGCCGAGGACCTCAACTGGCAGCTCAGCGCCACCTACGGTGAGGAGCGCGGCAACCGCAGCGGCTACGACACCGTCGTCGGCCGCTACCAGCTCGCCCTGCGCGGCCTGGGCGGCGCCAACTGCAACAACATCGTCGCCGGCACCGCGGGGTCGACCTGCCAGTACTTCAACCCCTTCTCGAGCGCCATTCCGGGCGCGCCTGACTTCGATCCGGCCCTGGCCAACGATCCTGACCTGACCCGCTGGTTCTTCCAGAAGCTGGAAACCGAGCAGAAGACGGGCATGTTCGTTGTCGAGGCTGTCGTGAGCGGCAAGATGTTCACCCTCGGCGGCGGCGACGCCGGCTGGGCGGTCGGCGGCCAGTACCGCCGGTCGACCTTCGATGTCTGGTACAACGACATCTCCAACCGGGCGAAGAACCCCTGCCTCGACACCCCGATCAACGGCAGCACCACCTGCGCCGCCCCGTCGGGTCCGTTCGCCTTCCTCGGCGTCGGCAGCAATGCCTATGTCGAACAAAGCACCTGGGCCGCCTTCGGTGAACTGGCCCTGCCGTTCACCGACAACTTCAACGTCAGTATCGCGGCCCGCTACGAGAGCATCGAGGACGTCGGCGAAACCTTCGACCCGAAGATCTCCGCCAAATGGCAGATCTTCGAGCCTCTGGCCGTCCGCGCCTCGCTCGGCACCACCTTCCGGGCTCCGGTGCCCAGCCAGCTGACCAATGACTTCGTCACCTCGCTGCAGTCGATCAACGGCACCTTCCGCGCCGTCGACATCTTCGGCAACCCGAACCTCGAGCCGGAAACCGCCACCACCTACAACGTCGGGGTCATCCTCGAGGTTGGAAACCTGAAGGCGTCGCTCGACTACTTCAACTTCGACTTCAAGGACCCGATCACGTCCGAGCCGGTTGCCGGCCTGGTGCGTTCGTTGTTCCCGGGCGGCACTGGCGCGGGTCAAATGGCCAACTGCGCCAGCCCGTTCGCGTCGCGGTTCAGCTTCTCGGGCGGCGCCACCTGCGCCTCCTTCGCTTCGGCGGCGGCGGCTTCGGGCGCCATCACCCGGGTGCGGACCGACACCATCAACGGGGCCGGGGTGCAAACCTCGGGTATCGACCTTATGGCCGACTACACCTTCGATGATGTGATGGGCGGCACGCTGGTCGTCGGCGGCTCTGCCACCTACGTCCTCGAGTATGTCACCGATGATCTGGAAATCGGTGGCGTTCTGTTGACCCCGTCGTTTGACGCGGTCGGCCTGCTCAACTACCAGACCACCGCCTACCCGTTGCCGCAGTGGAAGGGCAGCCTGTTCGTCGAGTACAACAACGGACCGCACAACGGCCGGATCACTGTCCGTCACATTGATGGCTACACCGACCAGCGCACCGCGCCCTTCGCGGCGGGCACCTACTTCACCGACAACGGCATCCGCACCGCCGCGGTGGCCAACACCAACGGCAAGAACATCGACAGCTACACCACTGTCGACTTCACTTATCGGGTGTTCCTGCCCTGGGATTCGACGCTGGCGCTCAGCGTCGACAACATCATGGACGAAGATCCGCCCTTCGCCCGGCTGGACCTCAGCTACGACCCCTTCACGGCGAGTGGCCTTGGCCGGACCTTCAAGTTCAGCCTGTCCAAGAAGTTCTAGTCGGAGCGATCCGAACTGGACGGAAAGGGGCGGTCTTCGGACCGCCCCTTTTTCGTTGTCCTCGCTATTTTGAGGTATAATGGCGCTTCGATAAGCGGCGTTGTTTCAGCGCGTGAACAGGCCCAGCATCAGGGGCCGAACGAACAGGCCGGCGGCCTCGTCCTTCTCAAGCCCGGTCACCCAGGCCCCCATCGACGCCGCCGCGTTGAGCAGGGCGTTGAGCATGTGGGCGGCCACCAGCGGATCGACGGGCCGGATCGACCCCTCGGCGATGCCGTCGGAGATCATCCCGGCAAAGCGGTCGGAGATGCGGGCATAGCGGTCGGAGATGTCCTGGCGCACTTCCAGCGGCAGGGCGGTCATCGAGGAGCCACGCAACAGCGGCCCCTCGTCCGACAGCTGGAATTCGGTCAGGGCCGAGGCCGCCGCCGCCAGCCGCGTCCACTGGTCGGTCTTGAGGTCACGGGCGGCCAGCTGGGCGGCGCGCAGGACGGTGAAGGTGCGGTCAAAACAGGCCCGCACCAGCTCATCCTTGTCCTCGTTGTGATGATAGAAGCTGCCCTTGGTGACGTTCAGCGCCGCCGATATGTCCTCCACCGAGGCGCCGCGATAGCCGCGCTGGTTGATCAGCCGGGTGGCGGCGGTCAGGAAGGTGGTGCGGGAAACCTCGGCCCCCGGCTCGGCCGGCGCCGCCTCGGTCAGCGGGGGCAGGGCGGGCGGCGCCCAGCTGCGGCTCCGGCTGGCCAGACCGCCGGTCAGGATATCGCTCATCCGCTCCCGCAGACGCGGATAGTCCTCGACGTCGTAGCGGCGTAGCCAGCTGAAGGTCCAGAAGGCCTGTTCCAGCAACAGGTGGGTGCGGGCGTTGGCCTCTGCACGGCTCAGCCCTGCGAATTCCGGGGCATCGAAGAAGCCCCGCACCCGGCGGAACATGTCGGTAAAGGCCCCGGTGACCTCGGCGTGGTGCGGTTCCTTCAGCGAACGCATCTCGCTGAAGCTGACCATCGGCGGCGCTTCCTTGAGACGGATGCGGCGCGACAGTTCGAAGAACAGCTCCAGGAAGCGGTCCAGCCGGCCGCGAGCGTCGGGCGCCTCGGCGGAGCGAGTGACCAGGTCTTCGAAGGCCTCAATCCCGCGCAGAAAGCAGGCGGCCGCCAGGTCTTCCTTGCGGCGGAAATAGTAGGTCACCGAGGTAGTGATCAGCCCCACCTCGGCCGCCACCCCGGCCAGGGTCATGCCCTTCACGCCCTGCCTGTTCAGAATACCGGTCGCGGCCGCCAGTATGGCCTCACGCCGCGCCGCGTAGCGGGCGGTCGAGGCGGGGGCGTCGGGGACGGCGGTCTCGGTCATCTAAGCTGTATCAAGTGGTTCAGATTGGTGGCGCACCTTAGGACCGCCGCTGCGTCATCCGCTACCGTCTTTTCGAAAAACCTCTACCGGTGAGTATGGCCGCCTCCGGCGCGGCCCCGGCCCAGCCGCCTGGCTTGGTCCACGTCGGGTTGACGCGGTCGAGGACGCCATCACGCAGGACGACGAAAATGTCGCGAAGAACCCTTGCGCGACCTCCGATTCCAGTTGGCCGTCGTTGCGGCTCTTGACGTTTCCGTCCCCTGTTTCTGGCGCGACGGTCGCGCAATTTCGCAAAGTTTGGGTTGCCCCATACCCGGCCTTCGATAACCATCGCGGCAACAACACAGAGGAACGCCCCGTGACCAAACCCGAAAAGCTCGGCCTGTCTTCCGAACGGCTCGGCCGCATCGAGAGTTTCCTCAAGGAGCGGTACATCGACCCGGGCAAGCTGCCCTGCGCCCAGGTCCAGGTCTGGCGGCGCGGCAAGCTGGCCTATGAGACCGTGCTGGGCCTCGCTGACCGCGAACGGGAGCGCAAGCTCAAGAGCGACGACCTCTTCCGCATCTACTCGATGACCAAGCCGATCACTTCGGTCGCCTTCATGATGCTGGTCGAGGAGGGCCTGGCGGCTCTCGACGATCCGGTGTCCAGGTACATCCCCGAATGGAAGGACCTTGGGGTCTACAACGGCGGCTACATGGAGACCTTCCAGTCCAAGCCGGCCGACCGGCCGATGCTGGTCATCGACTTGCTGCGCCATACCTCCGGCCTGACCTACGGCTTCCAGCAGTTCGGCAACATCGATGCCGCCTATCGCAAGCTGAAGCTGGGCGAGAACTTCCACGGCGAGGGGCTGGCCGAAACCGTCACCGCCCTGGCCGGTGTGCCGCTGCAGTTCTCGCCCGGGGAGGCCTGGAACTATTCGGTCTCCACCGACATCGTCGGCCGGCTGGTCGAGATCATCAGTGGCCAGACCCTGGATGTCTTCTTCGAGGAGCGGATCTTCAAGCCGCTCGGCATGGAAGACACCTTCTTCTCGGTCCCCAAGGACAAGGCCGACCGCTTCACCGCCTGCTACGCCGTGGGTGCGCTTGGCTCCAAGCTGCCTGTCGCCGCCAGGCCCCAGTTGCAGGACGACCCGAAGAAGAGCCCCTACCTGAAGCACCCCAGCTTCCTGTCGGGCGGCGGCGGCCTCGTCTCGACCGCAAGCGACTACATGAAGTTCGCCCGCATGCTGCTGAACGGCGGCGAGCTCGACGGGGTACGGCTGCTGGGTCCCAAGACCATCCAGCTGATGAGCGCCAACCACCTGCCGGGCGGCAAGGACCTCACCCAGATGTCCAAAAGCCTGTTCAGCGAGGCGACCTACGCCGGGGTCGGCTTCGGCCTGGGTTTCGGGGTCACCATCGACCCGGCCGCCACCATGATCCCCGGTTCGAAGGGCGAGTATTTCTGGGGCGGCGCGGCCAGCACCTTCTTCTGGGTCGATCCGGAGGAAGACCTGGCCGTGGTCTTCCTCACCCAGGTCCTGCCCAGCAGCGCCTACCCGGTGCGGAGGGAACTGCGGACCCTGGTCTACAGCGCCATAACCGAGGCGGGCAGGGGGTAGGGCCCGCAGGCCCTAAGGGACGATATCCGCCGCCTCGGCCGCCTGGTTCTTGGCGGCGATGATCCGCAGGTTCTCCGTGTGGGTCTCGCGGCTGATGTTGTAGAGCTGCATGATGGCCAGGGCGATGCCGTAGAGGATCGCCAGGACCGGCATGTAGACCAGCGCCATGTTGGTGATGACCGTCGCGTCAACCTCGCCCGGCTTGGCGTTGCGCGGGAAGTCGATGATCACCAGAAGGAAGCTGG
>JBILYE010000335.1:0-3039 GCA_044377925.1 Caulobacter sp.
CTTCCGGAGCTGAAGCGCAAGTACATCGACACCGGCAAGGTCCGGATGGTGTTCGTCGAGTTCACGGCCGGCCACGCCAATCTGGCCCGGGCCGGCGTCGCCGCCGCGCGATGCGCGCCGAAAGACAGATACTGGGCGGCGGCCGACGCCCTGTTCGGAACGCAGCCGACGCTGCTCAAGGGCCCCCGCGACCAGGACGAGTATGGTCAGCAGCTGCTCGATACCGCCAGCTGGGCGCGCGCGGCGATGGCAAAGACCGGCATCGACATGAAGGCCTGGGAAGCCTGCGACAAGGCGGCCCAGCTGACGGCGCTGGAGGCGCGGATGGAAAAGGCCATGGCGCAGTATCCCGGCTATGAGGGCGGCACGCCGGTTTTCTTGTTCAACGGTGAACCCGGCGATGGGGGGACGCTCGACTGGGCGGAATACAGCATCAGCCGCGCCAGCAAGGCGGCGGGCAAGCCGCTGACCACGGCCGACAACTACGACCTGTTCTGCGCCGGCGGTCTGACCCCCGCCGGGGGCGGCGAGGCGCAGACCTTCGAGCAACGCTGGAGTCGCAAAGGGACGCTCTGGCGGCTGACGCGCGGACCGTCCGGGAATAAGGGCGCGCCGGCGGTGATGGAGGCCGGGGCGCAGGTGTTGAGCGATGGGGCGGGGCGCTATCTGCTCGACAGCCAAGGTAACCTCAAGCTGAAGGACGGGGCCGGCGCTGTTCTGGACGCGGCCTGCGCCCAGATCGTGCCGACGCCGTTTCCGGGGTGACCGTTCTCCGGCGGCGCCGGATGACTGTCACCGTATGAGCTACCGCGTCGGAACGGGCGTTTCGCCGCGGTAATCGTAGAAGCCGCGGTTGGACTTGCGGCCCAGCCAGCCGGCCTCGACGTACTTCACCAGCAGCGGGCAGGGGCGGTACTTGGAGTCCGCCAGGCCTTCGTGCAGCACGTTCATGATGCTGAGCACGGTGTCCAGGCCAATGAAGTCGCCCAGTTCGAGCGGGCCCATCGGATGGTTGGCGCCAAGCTTCATGGCGGTGTCGATGCTCTCCACCGTGCCCACCCCTTCGTACAGGGTGTAGATGGCCTCGTTGATCATCGGCACCAGCACGCGGTTGACGATGAAGGCCGGGAAGTCCTCGGCGTTGGTGGTGGTCTTGCCCAGGCTGCGGGCGAAGTTGACCGCCGTCTCATAGGTGTCGACGTCGGTGGCGATGCCGCGGATGACCTCGACCAGCTTCATCAGCGGCACGGGGTTCATGAAGTGCAGGCCGATGAAGCGCTCGGGCCGGTCGGTCGTCGAGGCCAGGCGGGTGATCGAGATCGAGGAGGTGTTGGAGGCCAGCAGGGTGTGCTCGCCGAGGTGCGGCGCCAGGCTGCGGAAGATGGCCTTCTTGATGTCTTCGTCTTCGGTGGCCGCCTCGATGGCCAGATCCGCCGCGCCGATCAGGGCGACATCGTCCGTCTGCTTGATCAGGGCCATGGCCGGGGCGACGGCGGCGGCGTCGATGACGCCCCGGGCCGCCTGACGGCTCATGTTACGCTCGATGTTACCAAGCGCCGCGACAATGCGCGCCGGGTCGAGGTCGTGCAGCCGCACTTCATAGCCGGCCAGCGCACAGACATGGGCGATACCTGAGCCCATCTGGCCGGCGCCGATCACACCGACCGACTTGATTTGCGTCATCGACGACACCTTCCACAGGCCCTTTACGGGGAGCCGTTCAATCCGGGTCGGACCTTCTAGCACACCCTGCGCCGGGTTCGCCAAGCCTTTGCTGCAATGCAGCGAAACCCCAGCGCAATTAAGGGTTTGGCGGTCTCCCGGCGGCGGGCCCGACGTTACCAAGACTTAATGCCGCCGTCCGCATCCGTTCGCCCATCCCCTGTCCTCTACCCCTGTGTAGACGGCGTGAAAGCGCCCGGCTTTTCCTCCCCCGGAAACAAAGAAAGACCTTGTCATGAACCGCATCATCCCCCTCGCTGGCGCCCTCTTCATCGCCGTCGTCGGCGTCTCCGCCGCCAACGCCAGCCCGGCGTCCGACGCCTGGGTGGCCAAGACCAAGGCGGCCCTGCAGGCCAAGGTCGAGGCCGCCGGCCTGGCCGACGACGGCAAGAGCGTGAAGATCCGGCTGCGCCTTGGCTCGGCCGGTCCGAGCAGCGTCACCATCGCCCAGACCAGCGGCTCGGCCGACTTCGACACCGCCGTGAAGGGCGCGGCCAAGGATACCGACGTCAGCCGTCCGCCGGCCGATCTGGTGGGCCGTGAAGTGACCTTCACGCTCGGCCAGCCATAAGGCGAAGAGACAAACGTCGGCCGACGGCCAAGGCCTCAGGCCAAGGCCGGCGTTTCTACGGGGAGGGGGTCTGGGGCCCCCTCCCCGTTTCCATTCCTGGGGCCTGGTTGAACACAGGTCCCAGGGCGGAGCCCGGGCGGACCAGCCCCTCTTGCGTCCCCCAGACATTTCGCCTATTTCTGTCATAACAGAAACAAGTGAATTGCCATGCAGATCACCCCCGCCATGCGCCGTTACGTCCTGCACTGGGGCGAGATGGGTCAGCGTTGGGGCGTGAACCGCACCGTCGCCCAGATCCACGCCCTGCTTTACCTGGCCGAAGCGCCGCAAAACGCCGAACAGATCGTCGAAGCTCTGGGGGTCGCCCGGTCGAACGTCTCGACCAGCCTCAAGGAACTGATGGGCTGGGACCTGATCAGGCTGGTCCATCTGGAAGGTGACCGCCGCGACCATTTCGCCGCCCGGACCGATCCCTGGGACATGCTGGAACTGATCGTCGAGGGCCGCAAGCGCCGCGAGATCGACCCGACCCTGGAGATGCTGGGCGCCTGCGTCACCGAGGCCGCGAGCGACAAGGCCACGCCCGCCTACGCGCTGGACCGGCTGAAGACCATGCAGGGCTTTCTGGTCCAGCTCGACGGCTGGCATCGCCAGATGCGCGATGTGCCGAGGCCCACCCTGATCAAGCTGATCGCGCTGGGCGGGCGGATCGCCAAACTTATCGGACGCTAGAGGGGAGGGATTGT
>JBILYE010000336.1:0-3029 GCA_044377925.1 Caulobacter sp.
CGCGACTCCTCCTCGGGGAAACCATGGACGCCTTCCTGCTCAACTACCTGCCGATCGTGATCTTCATCGGGATCGCGCTGGTCATCGGCCTCGTCTTCATCTTCGGCGCCGCCATCCTCGCGCCGTCCGCGCCGGACCCGGAAAAGGTCTCGGCCTACGAGTGCGGGTTCAACGCCTTCGACGACGCGCGGATGAAGTTCGACGTGCGGTTCTATCTGGTGTCGATCCTGTTCATCATCTTCGACCTGGAAGTGGCCTTCCTCTTCCCCTGGGCGGTCAGCCTGATGAACCTGCCCAAGGACGCCTCGATCTTCGCCTTCTGGTCGATGATGACCTTCCTGGGCGTGCTGACGGTCGGCTTCATCTACGAATGGAAAAAGGGAGCCCTGGAATGGGAATAATCGTTCCGGGCAGCCCGGCTGCCGTGCCCGCCCTGAGCGGCGCCCGTTCCACCGTTCCGGCCTATGACCCCAAGGTCCACGACCCCTATTTCGACGCCATTTCCGACCGCCTGGCCGACAAGGGCTTCGTGGTCGCGGCGGCCGACGATCTGATCACCTGGGCCCGCACCGGCAGCCTGATGTGGATGACGTTCGGCCTGGCCTGCTGCGCCGTCGAGATGATGCACTCGGCCATGCCGCGCTATGACCTGGAGCGCTACGGCTTCGCGCCCCGCGCCAGCCCGCGCCAGTCCGACGTGATGATCGTCGCCGGCACCCTGACCAACAAGATGGCCCCGGCCCTGCGCAAGGTCTACGACCAGATGCCGGAGCCCCGCTACGTCATCTCCATGGGCAGCTGCGCCAACGGCGGCGGCTACTATTATTACAGCTACAGCGTCGTGCGCGGTTGCGACCGGATTGTGCCGGTCGACATCTATGTCCCGGGCTGCCCGCCAACCGCCGAGGCGCTGGTCTACGGCGTGCTGCAACTGCAGAAGAAGATCCGCCGGACGGGGACCATCGAGCGATGAGCCTGACCCACGCAGAACTGGACGCCGGCCTCGAAGCGCTCGGCCAGTCCATCGTCGCCAACAGCGCCGGTTCGATCGTCGCCTGGAAGGTCGAGTTCGGGGAGCTGACGGTCAGCGCCCAGATGAACCGCATTGTCGAGGCCCTGACCTTGCTGCGCGATCATCCGGACACCCGGTTCCATCAGCTGATCGACCTCTGCGGCGTCGACTATCCCGAGCGGCCCCAGCGGTTCGAAGTCGTCTATCACCTGCTGTCGATGGTGAAGAACCACCGCATCCGGGTGAAGGTGTCGACCGACGAGGACACCGCCGTGCCGTCGATCACCGGGGTCTATCCGGTCGCCGACTGGTTCGAGCGCGAGGCGTTCGACATGTACGGCATCTTCTTCGACAACCACCCCGACCTGCGCCGCATCCTGACCGATTACGGGTTCCACGGGCATCCGCTGCGCAAGGACTTCCCGATGACCGGCTACGTCGAGGTTCGCTACGACGACGAGCTGAAGCGGGTGGTCTACGAGCCGGTGAAGATCGCCGAGTTCCGCAACTTCGATTTCCTCAGCCCCTGGGAAGGCGCGCAATACGCCCTGCCCGGCGACGACAAGGCGGAGAGCAAGTAATGGCCGACGACGCCTCGATCATTTCGGCGATCCCGGAAACCCCGGTCCGCAAGTTCAACCTCAACTTCGGCCCGCAACACCCGGCCGCGCACGGCGTGCTGCGACTGGTGCTGGAGCTGGACGGGGAAGTCGTCGAGCGCGTCGATCCGCACATCGGCCTGCTGCACCGCGGCACCGAGAAGCTGATGGAGGCCCGCACCTACCTCCAGAACATCCCCTATTTCGACCGCCTCGACTACGTGGCGCCGATGAACCAGGAGCATGCCTTCTGCCTGGCCATCGAGAAGCTGCTGGGCGTCGAGGTGCCGATCCGGGGCAGCATCATCCGGGTGCTGTATTCGGAAATCGGCCGCGTCCTGAACCACCTGCTGAACGTGACGACCCAGGCCATGGACGTCGGCGCCCTGACCCCGCCGCTGTGGGGCTTCGAGGAGCGCGAGAAGCTGATGGTCTTCTACGAGCGCGCCTGCGGCGCTCGTCTGCACAGCAACTACTTCCGCCCCGGCGGCGTCCACCAGGACCTGCCTGATCAGCTCGTTGAAGACATCGATAAGTGGGCCATCGCCTTCCCGAAGGTCTGCGACGACATCGAAGGCCTGATCACCGAGAATCGCATCTTCAAGCAGCGCAACGTCGACATCGGCGTGGTGACCAGGGAAGAGGCGCTGGCCTGGGGCTTCTCCGGCGTCATGGTGCGCGGCTCAGGCATCGCCTGGGACCTGCGCCGCAACCAGCCTTACGAGTGCTACAACGACTTCGACTTCCAGATCCCGCTGGGCAAGAACGGCGACTGCTACGACCGTTACCTCTGCCGCATGCAGGAGATGCGCGAGTCGACGAAGATCATCCGCCAGGCCTGTGAAAAGCTGCGCACCGTGCGCGGTCCGGTGATGACCGAAGACAACAAGATCACCCCGCCGCGCCGCGCCGAGATGAAGCGGTCGATGGAAGCGCTGATCCACCACTTCAAGCTCTACACCGAAGGCTTCCGCACCCCGGAAGGCGAGGTCTACGCCCAGGTCGAAGCGCCCAAGGGCGAGTTCGGCGTCTATCTGGTCAGCGACGGCAGCAACAAACCCTACCGCTGCAAGATCCGCGCGCCGGGCTTCCCGCACCTGGCGGCGATGGACTGGATGAACCGTGGCCACATGCTGGCTGACGTTTCGGCGATCCTCGGCAGCCTGGATATCGTGTTCGGGGAAATCGACCGGTGAGTCCGACAGAGGTCGTGGGCGCCCAGCTGGACGCCTACAATGCCCAGGACCTCGACGCGATGTGCCGCTGTTTTTCCGACGGCGTTCAGGTGGCGAACCTGAACGAGGCTCCGAACCTCACCGGGATTGAGGCTTACCGCGAACGGCACATCGGTCTGTGGGCCCAGTTTCCGGGCAACCGGGCAGAGCTTCTTTCCCGGACCGTGGTCGCGGGCAGGGTTC
>JBILYE010000112.1:0-11844 GCA_044377925.1 Caulobacter sp.
TCGGTGGGGATGATCCGCTCGGTCGCCGCCTCGGCGCCATAGACGGTGAAGGTGATGCCCTGCAGCAGGAAGCTGCGCTCCAGCGTCGACTGGCGGGCGTTGAGGTCTTCGGCGGAGAGACTGGTCAGCCGATCATGCATAACACCGTAGTGGTCGCGCACGGCGCTGGCCGGGTCATACATCTCATCGAAGGCGGCGCCCGGCGTGTAGAAAGGCTGGGCCATCGGAAGGCTCTGGCTCTGGCTCTGGTCTGCGGTTCGGCTGTCGGCCACTTATTCTCGTCCCCACCGGCCTGACGGCCTCTCATCACAACGCTTTAGTATTCCGTCCGGCGTCATCGCGCGCGGCGTTCGACTGAGTCGGCGGCCGCAAAACGCCGCTGCCTGACATTTGTGCAGGCTTTGCGCGCGGTGGGAAGCGGGCAGGGGGCGGTACAGAGTGGAGTTATGCCCATCTCCGTCAAGGCCTTCACGGCCGCGGAGGGGAACGGGAGAAGGGTAAAGGTCCTCCTTGTAGCCCGTGCGCCTCGACACCACCGGAGTCGACAGGGCCGACGACCAGACAAAACTCAACGGCGACGTCACCGGCGACAGCGGCGGCTGGTTGCTCTAGCTCGCCGGCTTCTCGTCCTGCGGGGCCATCATGCCGGGCACCGGGTTCTCGGCGTCTTCCTCGGCGCCGCGGGCCAGGTCCTCGGCAGCGTCGTTGGGGGTGACGGCGCCGCCGCCATCGTCGGCCCGGGCCGCCTTGCGGTGGACCTTGAGGCGCAGGGAGTCGCGGGCGGCGTCGCCCTCCTCGCCGAACAGGCCGCGAAGGCGAAGCTCCTGTTGCGGGAAGGGAATCTCGAAGCCGCCGTGGCGCAGGGCGTCCTCGATGGCCCAGGTGTAGGCCGCATGGGCGGCGTTGGGGCGCTTGACCGCCTCGAGGGTCGGCCAGACCACCAGCTCGAACGACATGGCGCTTTCGCCGAAGCCGACCAGCCAGACCTGGGTCTTGCGCCGGGGGGTGTCATCCATGGTGAAAGGCACGTCGTGGGCGGCCTTCAGCACCGCGTCGCGGACGGCCGCCTTGTCGGAGCCATAGGCGACACGGAAGGGGATATGCATTCGGCGCAGGCTGTTCTGGTGGGTCCAGTTGGTCACCGGCTGTTCGATCAGCCGGCTGTTGGGGACCAGAACATCGAGGTCGTCGTTGTTGCGCAGGCGCACGGCGCGGGGGCCGATCTCGGCGACGACGCCGCGCTCGCCGGTCTGAAGTTCCAGATAGTCGCCGATGCGGATCAGGCGGTCGAAGATCAGGACGAGACCGGAGATGAACTCCTTGACCACGCCCTGCAGGCCGAAGCCCAGACCGACGCCCAGGGCGCCGGCGAACAGGCTGAGCCCGGAGAGATCGACGCCGAGCGCCGAGACGCCCATGTAGAAGCCGATGACGACGGCGCCGTAGGTGGTCAGCTTTTCGGCGATGTAGATCGATGGCGCTGACTGCGGGGCCCGGTCGCGAATCCGGCGAAACAGGCGGCCGGCGATGCGCGAGACGAGCAGGGCGATCAGGATGAGCAGGACGCAGGCGACGATGCCGCCTGGCGTCAGATAGGACTTGCCGACCATCAACAGTTTGAAGTCGGCGATGTTGCTGAGGTCGCGCGCCAGTTCGTGGATTTCGCGCGGGATGAAGTCCAGGGCCATACGGGGACCATGCAAGCCCCGGCGTCTGGAAACAAGAGCCCCGGCGCGGGGGCGCGCGACCTTCAGGCCCGGCAAATCCGCTTGGGCCGACGTGGCGACAGCGGCTATGGCTAACGGGTGTGGCGCAGGCCGAGGGGCGCCTGTCCGGGGGAACGGCTCATGGCATTTGCGGCGGTGCTCAACCTGGACAGCCTGAACGGCGCCAATGGTGTGCAGTTCAATGGTATGCTCGGCGGCGACCAGTCCGGCTTCTCGCTCGGCCGGGCCGGCGACGTCAACGGCGACGGCTTTGCCGACCTTATCATCGGCGCCCCCTACAACGACGCCGGCGGCGCCTATTCCGGCTCAGCCTATGTGGTGTTCGGCAAGGCGAGCGGCTGGAGCGCCAGCGTCGCGCTGGAGAATCTGGACGGGACCAGCGGCTTCATCATCGAGGGGCGGTTCGGCAACGAGGAGGCCGGCTTCTCGGTGTTCGCGGCCGGCGACCTGAACAACGACGACTTCGGCGATGTCGTCGTCGGCGCCCGCAAGGCGGACCTGGCCGGGCTTGATTCGGGGGCGGCCTATGTCGTCTTCGGCCACGGCGGGCCCTGGAGCACGGTCGATCTGGCCACCCTGAACGGAACCAACGGCTTCAGGGCCACCGGCGCGGCGGCGGGCGACTACGCCGGCGGGGCGGTGACGACCGTGTCGGATATCAACGGCGACGGGATAGACGACCTGGTGGTGGCCGCCCGACTGCATGACGCCAACGGGCTGGACGCGTCGGGCTCGATCTACGTGCTGTTCGGCAAGAGCGCGGCGTTTTCGGCGACCCAGTCCCTGGGCGGTCTCAACGGGAGCAACGGCTTCCGCATCAACGGCGAGCTGGCAAACGATCTGGCCGGAGCCGCGGTCGCCACGGCGGGTGATGTCAACGGTGATGGTCTGGCCGACCTGATCATCGGCACGAAGTACGCCGATCCGAACGGCGCCAACTCCGGCAGCGCCTGGGTGGTGTTTGGCAAGACCGGCAGCTGGACCGCCGACCTCAATCTGTCCAGCCTGGATGGGACCAACGGGTTCCAGCTGAACGGCGCGGCCGCGAGCGACAATGTCGGAACCTCGGTCGCCGGGGCCGGCGACGTCAACGCCGACGGCTATGCCGACATCATCGTCGGAGCCGAGGCGCTCGACCCGACCGGCCAGACCAATGCCGGCGGAGCCTATGTGGTGTTCGGTCATGGCGGGGCCTGGAGCGCCAACATCGCCCTTTCGACCCTGAACGGGACCGACGGTTTTCGCATCAACGGCGAGCTGGCGGGCGACCGCGCCGGACGGGCGGTGGCCGGGGCAGGAGACGTCAACGGCGACGGCTGGTCCGATCTCCTGATCGGCGCCTATCTGGCCGATCCGAACGGGCGCAGCGCCAGCGGGGCCAGCTACATCGTCTACGGCCGGGCCAGCTTCGGGGCGACGCTGGAGCTCTCCAGCCTGAACGGGAGCAACGGTTTCGAGATCGCTGGCGAACTGGCCAACGACCAGTCGGGCCGGGCGGTGTCAGGCGCGGGGGATATCAACGGCGACGGCCTGGATGACTTCCTGATCGGCTCCCGCGGCTCGGACGTCGGCTACAGCAGCTCGGGCTCGACCTTCCTGGTGTTCGGCCAGCTGAGCGGCATCGACTTCAACGGCACGGCCCTGGCCGAGACCAAATCCGGCGGCGCCTCGGGCGACCGGATGAAGGGCGGTGCGGGCATCGACAAGCTGTTCGGCCTGGGCGCCTACGACATTCTCGATGGGGGTGACAGCAATGACTTCCTGTTCGGCGGCGACGACAACGACTGGCTGATCGGCGCGGCCGGCAACGACAGCCTGCAGGGCGACAATGGGGCCGACCGGCTGGACGGCGGCATTGGCAACGACCTTCTCAACGGCAACGCCGGCAAGGACCGGCTGGACGGCGGTGAGGGCAACGACACCCTGCACGGTGGAACCGAGGACGACCAGCTGGCGGGCGCCCTGGGCGTGGACAAGCTGTATGGCGATGGCGGCGACGATCGACTGATTGGCGCTGACGGCAACGACTATCTGTACGGCGGCGCCGGCAATGACCGGCTTGAGGGCGGCGAGGCCGCCGACACCCTGGACGGCGGGGGCGGAGCCGACCTGCTGATCGGCGGGGTCGGCAACGACATCTATGTCATCAACGACCTGGACGACACCATCGTCGAGCTGGCGGGCGAGGGGATCGACACCGCCAGGGTCGGCGTCGACGGCTGGACGCTGATCCCGGAGATCGAGTCCCTGCAACTGACGGGGGCCGGCGACATCGGCGTCACCGGCAACGGCGTCGGCAACAACATCAAGGGCAACACCGGCGACAACCGTATCGACGGCGCCGGCGGCAACGACAGCATCGACGGCGGGGCCGGCAACGACACCATCATCGGCGGTCAGGGCGGCGACCTGTTGCGCGGCGGATCGGGCGCGGACACCTTCGTGGTCGCACACGCCTTCGGCCCGACGCTGGAGACCGACACCGTTTACGACTTCGTGCGCGCCCACGGCGACCGCCTGGACCTCAGCGGTGTCGACGCCAATGTGAACCTGGACGGCGACCAGGGCTTCGCGCTGGTGGGCGCCTTCACCAAACACGCGGGCGAGATGACCCTGCTGTTCACGGCCGGGGTGACGCTGATGCGGCTGGATGCGAACGGCGATGGCCGCGCCGACTACCAGATGAAGATCAATGGCGACGTGACGGGGGCGAGCGGGGATTGGGCCCTTTAGCGAGAGCGGTCTAGTCTGAGCGCATGAACCACAGCCTGCCGATCATCGACCTGTCGCCACTGTTCGGAGCGGACGAGGCGGCCCGCAGGCGGGTCGCTGACAGCATCGGCGAGGCCTGTCGATCGCTCGGCTTCTTCTATGTTACCGGCCATGGTGTGCCGGCGGCGGTGTTCAGTGAACTCGACGCCCAGTCCCGCGCCTTCTTTGCGCTGCCAGAAGCCGAAAAGGCGGAGATCGCCATGAGCCGGGGAGGGCGGGCCTGGCGGGGCTGGTTTCCGCTTGGCGGTGAGCTGACCTCAGGCCGGCCTGACCGCAAGGAGGGGCTATATCTGGGTCAGGAACTGGGCCCGAACGATCCGCGCGTTCGCGCGGGCCTGCCCATGCACGGCGCCAACCTTTGGCCGGTGGCCCTGCCGGACTTGCGGCCGGCGGTCGAAGCCTTCATGGCGGGGACGCAAAGAGCGGCCAATGCGGTGCTGGAGGGCGTGGCGATGAGCCTGGACCTGCCGGCCGACTATTTCGCCCGCGCCTACACGGCGGATCCGACTGTGCTGTTTCGCATCTTTCACTATCCCTCTGCGCCAGCCGGCGATCCGGGCTGGGGCGTCGGCGAGCACACTGACTATGGGCTGTTGACCCTGCTGGCGCAGGACGGCCTCGGAGGCCTCGAGGTCAAGACCCCATCGGGCTGGGTCCAGGCTCCGCCCATGCCCGGCGTCTATGTCTGTAACATTGGCGACATGCTGGACCGTCTGACCGGTGGTCAATACCGCTCGACGCCGCACCGGGTGCGCAACACCAGCGGCCGGGACCGGCTCTCCTTCCCGCTGTTTTTCGATCCTGCCTTTTCGGCGGTGATCCAGCCCTTGCCCGGCCGCGAGTCTGCTGACCCAGGCGAGCGCTGGGACGGAGTCGATCCAGGCGGCTTCGCGGGGACCTACGGCGACTACCTGCTGGGCAAGGTCGGCAAGGTGTTTCCCGAGCTTGGCGCTACCGTGATGGACCCGTCGTGATCGGGGCGGGGTGACAGACCGGGCGAGCGTGGGTAGGACTGGCGCTGGGGCGCTTCGCAGGGATGACACGGATTGGCGACGCACCGCCTTTTGCTCTTCGCCATGCTGACCGTGGGCCTTTCGGTCCCGGCGCTCGCCGCGCGAGCCGAGGAGCCGAAGGCCAGTGTCCTGGGGGTCGAGGACGATGACCTGCGCGATCTGATCCGCAAGGCGATTGGGACCACTGAAAAGCCCGCCTCCTCTCGCTTCGAAGCCCGCCGCCGCGGACGCGAGGCCGCCGCGTCGACCACCTCCGTGCTGCGCTCCGAGGGCTTCTACGCCAGCGAAGTGACCGCCGATCTCGAAGACGCACCGGACGAGGGCGACAACGAGGCCGCGCCACGAGCCGTCGTCAAGGTCGAGGAGGGGCCGGTATTCCGGCTGAAGCGGCCCATGATCAGCTGGGAGAACAGTCCGCCATCGCCCGAGGTGCAGAGCGCCGGAACCTTGGCCATGGCGCTGCGTCGCGGGGCGCCGGGCCGGGCGCAGGACGTGCTGGCCGCCGAGGGGAGGATCATCTCGGCCATCCAGCAGCGCGGCTATGCCGACGCCGAAGCCTTGCCGCGCGAGGTCGTTGTTGACCACGCCGACCGGAGCGTGGCGCCGACCTATCGGATCGACGCCGGGCCGCTGGTCAGGCTGGACGGCCTGGTTCTCGACTATGGCGGCCGCACTGAGAAAGACTGGCTCCGCAAGCTGGTCCCCTGGAAGCCGGGTGCGGTTTACGCCCCCGACGAGATGGGTGAGTTGGAGCGACGTCTGCGCGAGACCGGAGCCTTCGACACCGTTCAGGTTGCCCTTCAGCCGGCCGACCAGGTGACGCCGGAGGGCTGGCGGCCCGTGCTGCTGACCCTCAAGGACCGGCCGCGCCGCTCGCTGGAGGTTGGAGCCGGCTATTCGACCAGCGAAGGCGCCGGTCTCGACATAACCACCACCCGCTACAACGGCTGGAAGCGGGCCGACACCCGCACCATAGCCCTGCGTCTGGCCGAACTGCAGCAACGGCTGGACTACAAGGTCTCCCTGCCGCACTGGCGCGCGCCGCGTCAGACCCTGAGCCTGACTGCCAGTGTCTACAACGAGATTACCGACGCCTATGACCAGACCGGCGCCTCGCTGACCGCCGATGTGACCCGGCGGGCCGGCGTCAACGGCTACCTGACCTACGGCGCCTCAGTGGATGGCGGCCGGGTGGCGGAGATCCTGACCATCGGTAACGTCGTGCTGCGCGGCATCGACCGCGACCTCTACAATATCGCCCTGCTGGGCGCCTTCGCCCTGGACCGATCGAGCGACCCGCTGGACCCCAAGAGCGGCTGGCGTTTCGAGGCGCGTGCCGAGCCGATCATCACCTTCGGCGACTCCGAGTTGACCTATCTGAAAGTCACCAGTCAGGGCAGCTTCTACCTGCCGCTCGACGCCGAGGAGAAATTCGTCATCGCCAGCCGGGCGAAGGCAGGGATGATCGGCGGCGCTGACTCCGTTGACGTGCCGGCGGCGCGTCGGTTCTATTCTGGCGGCGGCGGCTCGGTGCGCGGATATGGCTATCAGGGCATCGGCCCGCGCATCAGTTCGACGCCGCTGGGCGGCATCTCCCTGGCCGAGGCGTCAGTCGAGCTACGCTACCAGTTCACCGACCGCTGGGGCGCGGTGGCCTTCATCGACGGCGGCGCAGTCGGGACTGACACGTTCCCGCACGGTGATGATTTCAGCGCCGGAATCGGCTTTGGGGTGCGCTACGACCTGGGCTTCGGGCCGATCAGGGCCGACATCGCCTTCCCGCTGGACCCACGCGACGATGACGCGCCGTTCCAGATCTACATCAGCATAGGCCAGGCGTTTTGAGCGGCGCGGACGAGATGACGTCGGGCGACGGCAACCCGGTCGAGGAGGCCGTGGCGCAGGTCGAGGCGGCCCGCACACGGGACCACCGTCGTCGCTGGTTCCCCAGCAGCGCGCCCGGCTGGGTCATCCTGATCTCGGCCATCGCCGTGGTGCTGGTGGCGAGCGTCGCTGTCGGACTCCGGTTCGGGCTCAACACCATGCCGGGGCTGGCCTTTGTCGAGGCGCAGGCCAACGGGCTGAAGATCGGCCGCTACGGCAAGCTCAAAATCGAGGGGGTCAGCGGCGATATCTGGCGCAATGTCACGATCCGGCGGTTGATCATCTACGACGAAAAGGGGACCTGGCTGGAGGGTCGGAACCTCAACATGAAGTGGCGCTATCATGAGCTGCTCGCGCGCCGCTTCCATGCAGACGCGATCCGCGCCGAGCAACTGACCCTGATCCGCCGGCCGACCCTGACCCCTAAGGAGAAGTCGGGCGCGCTTCCGGTGACCGTCCTGATCGATGCGCTGCAGGCCAGGGTCGAGTCGAAGCCGGCCTTCAGCCAGGTCGAGGGGCGTTTCGATCTTTCGGGACGCCTGGCCTTGCAGCGCGGCGGCGGTGGCACGGCCGGGCGGTTCGTGGCCCGCAGCCTGATGCACCAGGGCGATTTCGCTGACGTCGACTTCGACCTGGGTCGATCCGATACCCTGATGGTCAACGCCCGCGCTTCGGAAGCCAGCGGCGGGGCCCTGGCCGGGGCGATCGGGCTGGATGCAAATCAGCCCTTCGCCCTCGACGCCCAGGCGCGCGGCACGATCAAGGTCGGCCAGTTCAAACTGCTGGTCACCTCCGGCCCCAATCAGCCGGCCAAGGCCGACGGCCGCTGGGACGCCAGAGGCGGGGCGGCCAACGGCTATGTGCGGCTCGACGCCTCGCGGCTGACCGGGCTGTACGCCCGGCTGTTTGGTCCGCAGGTCAAGTTCGACATCGCCGGCAGGAAGGGCTCCGGCGACTTCTACGACCTCAATGCCCGCCTGGATTCGGAGACCTTGTCCGTGACGGCGGTCGGGCCGGCCAACCTCGGCAGGCGGCTGGCAGGGCCCGGCGGGATCGCCGTGACCGGCAACACGCCGTCGCTGGATCGGCTGTCCTTCGGCGCGGTGAAGGGCCAGGCCAGCTTCATCGGACGCTTCAACGGCGACCTCGACTCCTTCACCCTGCGGGGCGATGCGCGGGCGGCCAACGTGAGCCTGGCCGGCTACACGGTGGGCGCGGCCTCCGGGCCTGTCACCGTGGCGCGGGCCAAGGGCGAGATCGGCATCGTCACCAGCCTGGCCGGATCCGGTGGGCGCGGGCAGGGGTACCTTGCGGCGCTGCTGGGGCAACGGCCGACAGCGGACGCGGATATAGCCATCCTCAAGGACGGCCGCTTGCTGCTGAAGCGGGTGCGGGCCAACGGGGCGGGGCTGAAGGTCGACGCCAGCGGCTCGCGGGGGCTGCTTGGCGGTCTGTCGTTCAACGGCAAGGCGGAGCTGTGGAATTTCGGCGCGGCAAAGCTCGGCGGCAAGGGACGTCTGGCGGGTAGCTGGTCGGCGGATCAGGGCGGCGAGGGCGGGCCCTGGGTGTTCACCGTCGACGCCAGAGGAACCGGACTGGCGCTGGGCGTTAGCGAACTGGATCGGCTGCTGGGCGCGGCGCCCCGGTTGCGCGGCAAGGCCAGCCTGCAGCCCAGCGGTCAGGTCGATGTCGCCGAGGCGCGGCTGGATGGCGACAAGGCATTCGCGAAGGGCGCGGGCCGACTGGGCGCCAAGGGTGATCTGGCCTTCAAGCTGGACTGGAACGCCGAGGGACCGTTCCGCGTCGGACCGGTCGAGGTTGCCGGCAAGGCCAAGGGCGACGGCTCCATCACCGGCGCCCTGTCAGCGCCGCGCGCCGACCTGACCGCCCAGGTCGACCAGATCGACCTGCCGCGCCTGCCTTTGCGCAACGCGGCCCTGACCCTGACCTTCATGCAGCGGCCGGGCGGCGGCGACGGGGCCTTCGCCCTCAATGCCGAGAGCCAGTACGGGCCGGCCCGGCTGCGCACCGATTTCGCCTTCACGGAGGGCGGGGTGAACCTGTCCGGCCTCGACGCCGACGCGGGCGGGGTCAAGGCGCAGGGCTCTGTTGCTTTGCGCCGGGGGCGGCCGTCCTCGGCCGACCTGCAGCTGGCCGTCGGTCCCGGGGTGCTGCTGACCGAGGGCTCCATCACGGGCACGGCCAGGGTCGTCGACGCTTCGGGCGGGGCGCGGGCGACGCTGAACCTCAACGCCAAGAACGCCGTGTTGCGCGATGCCGCCGGCCTGACCCTCGATACTGCGACCATCACCGCCGACGGTCCGCTGGACCGGTTGCCGCTGCGCATCGTGGCCAGCGGTGCGGCGTCGAACGGGGCTTACAGCCTGGATGCGAACGGCATCCTGACCGAACAGCCACAGGCCCAGGGCTGGCAACTCACCCTCGATGGCTCGGGCAAGCTTGGTCGCACCCAGATAGGCACCACCGAGACTGCGCGTCTGGTGTTTGGCGGGCCGGTGACGGAGGCTCACCTGAAGCTGTCCGCCGCGACCGGCCAGCGCGGCCACAACGCCGGCTCGGCGATCATCGACGCGCGGATATCCAAGGGCGCCGCGGACATCGTCGCCGACATCACGGGCCTGCCGCTGGCGGCGTTCAATCAGGATCTGGCCGGACGAGTCGATGCAAAGCTGAGCCTGCGGGGCCAGGGTGACGCGCTGACCGGGGCGCTGGACGCCACGTTGAAGAATGTCCGCGCCAGGGGCTCGGGTCAGACCCTCACCCTGGACGGTCAGGTGCAGGCGCGGCTCAACGATCGCAGTATCACCATCGACGCCAGCGCCCGCGGCGCCCAGGGCCTGGCCGCCGAAGGCTCATTCTTGCTGCCGGCCGTCGCCTCGGCGGCGCCGCTTCGTCTCGCCATTGATCGCCGGCGGCCGGCGGAGGGAACCTTCAGCGCCAACGGCGAGATCAAGCCGCTGTGGGACCTGCTGATGAGCGGCGAGCGATCGCTCAGCGGGCAGATCGCGATGAACGGCAACCTGGGGGGCACCCTGGCTGATCCGCGCCTGGTGGGCGTGGGTCGGCTGACCGGCGGCAGCTTCGAGGACGGCGCGACCGGCCTGAGCCTGCGCAATCTGACTCTCGCCGCCAACTTCGCCGACAACGCCATAGACGTCAGCCAGGTCAGCGCCACAGACCCCAATGGCGGCAAGGCGGCGGGGTCGGGCCGGGTCAGCCTGCTGCGCGAGGGCGTCAGCAGCTTCCGGCTGGACCTGACCCGCTTCCAGGTCATCGACAACGATATCGCCCAGGCGACGGCTTCCGGCCAGGTGACCATCAATCGCGGCGCCGCCGGCAATCCCCGGGTGGAGGGCTCCCTGCGCATCGACCGGGCCGAGATCGCCGCCGAGCCGCTCAGCCCCAGCGGCGTGACGCCCATGGACGTCGTCGAGGTCAACAAGCCCAGCACGGCCGCCACACGGCGGGCGGAGGCCGCGAAGGTCGCCGAGACGCGCGGCGCGGCCATCGACCTGGCCATCGACCTTCGGGCGCCCAGAGCCATCTTCGTGCGCGGCCGGGGCCTCGACGTCGAGATGAGCCTCGACGCCAAGGTCGGCGGCACCACGGCCCGTCCGGTGCTGAGCGGCATGGCCCGGGTGGTGCGCGGGGAATACGACTTCGCCGGCAAGCGTTTCGAGTTCGACGAGCGCGGCAGTGTCACCCTGTCCACCGACCCTTCGAAGATCCGCCTCAACCTGACCGCCACCCGTGTCGATCCTTCGATCACGGCGGTGATCAAGGTCGAGGGCACGGCCGCCAAGCCGGAAATCACCCTGACCTCCTCGCCGCAGTTGCCGCAGGACGAGGTGCTGAGCCGGGTGCTGTTCGGCAGCTCGGCGGCGTCGCTGTCACCCTTCGAGGCGGCGCAGCTGGCCTCGGCCCTGGCGGCGCTGGCCGGCGGTGGCGGGTTCGATGTCATCGGCAACATTCGCCAACTGGCGGGCCTCGACCGGCTGACCATCGGCGGCACAGACCTGACCGGCGTCACCGTGGCCGGCGGCAAGTACCTGACCAACGACGTCTACCTCGAACTGATCGGCGGCGGCCGCGAGGGCGGGGCGGTGCAGGTCGAGTGGCGGGTGCGCAAGAACCTGTCGCTGGTCAGCCGCATCGCCGGCAGCGGTGAGAGCAAGCTCTCGGTTCGCTGGCTGCGGGACTACTAGAGCCGCCCGGGATCACTCGGCCGGGTTCAGGGCTGAGCGTGCAGCAGTTCGACGACGTAGCCGTCGAGGTCCTTGCACAGGCCGATCAAGGCGCCGCCGAAGGCCTCGACCGGGGCAGGGGAGAAGATGATCCGGCCGCCGGCCTCGGCCACCCGGCCGGCCACGGCCACCGGGTCGGTGACGTAGAAGACCAGCTTGATCGGCAGGTTGCGGTAACTTCGG
>JBILYE010000113.1:0-11834 GCA_044377925.1 Caulobacter sp.
ACGGCGGCGGCGGCGACCAGCTTGGCGGCTCCGCCGTGGCCCAGTTGTTCCATGACGAAGACCAGCGGGGCGTCGGCCTTGGAGAAGACGCCGGGCAGGACGGCGCCGATCGCGGCGGCGGCGACCAACATGTAGATGACGGTGCAGGCGATCATCGAGCCGACGATGCCGATGGTCAGGTTCTTCTCGGGGTTCTTCGTCTCCTCGGCGGCGGTCGAGACGGCGTCGAAGCCGTAGAAGGCGAAGAAGATGATCGAGGCCGCGGCCATCACCCCGACCTTGGTCCCATCGGCGTTGACGCCGCTGAAGCCGTAGGGGCTGAAGGGGGTGAAGTGGCTGGCGTCGAAGGCCGGCAGGGCCAGGAAGACGAACAGGCCGAGGGCGGCGAGCTTCACCACGACGAGGATCATGTTAACGGTAGCGCTCTCGCGGGTACCGATCAGCAGCAGGCCGGCGACAGCCAGGGCGATGAGCGCGCCCAGGGCGTTGAAGCCGCCGCTGAACACCAGCTTGCTGCCCTCCAGCGCGAAGGTCGAGGCCATCCATTTGGGATCGACCGGGATGGTCACGAACTCGGCCGCGTGGCCGGCCCAGCCGGCGGCGACCGCGCCGCAGACCACGGTGTACTCAAGGATCAGGCTCCAGCCGACGATCCAGGCCAGGCCCTCGCCGAGCACCGAATAGCTGTAGGTGTAGGCGCTGCCGGCGGCCGGGATCAGGGTGGCCATCTCGGCATAGGCCAGGGCGGCGCAGGCGCAGACGGCGCCGGCGATGGCGAAGCTGAGCATGACGCCGGGGCCCGCCAGGCCCGCGCCGACCCCGATCAGGGTGTAGATGCCGGTGCCGACGATGGCCCCGACGCCCAGGGCGATCAGGTGGGGCCAGCCGAGGGTGGCCTTGAGCTTGTGGTGCTCGGCGACGAAGCCGCCGTCCATGGGCTTGCGACGTGTCAGGAAACTCATGGAAGTCCTCCCCAGGAATGGGCGGCAGGATGGGGGTGTTTTGGCCGCCCTGAAAAGTCCCTTCTCCCGCTTGCCGGGAGAAGGTGGCCCGCGAAGCGGGTCGGATGAGGGCAGGGCGAGCGGAGGGCGTGGGCTGCTGGCTGGGCAATGCAACAATGTGCGAGGCCTGCCTGGCCGGTGCTGCCCTCATCCGTCAGCCCTGCGGGCTGCCACCTTCTCCCGGCAAGCGGGAGAAGGGATTGCGTGGGGAAATCGGCCGGTCCACCCTCCCCGACGCATCATTGGAGACACCCCCCATGTGGAAGGCCCTGAGCGCCGCCGCCCTGATCGTTTTCGCGCCTGTGGCCGCTGTTGCCCAGACGCCGGACGCGAAGGCGAAGCTCGACGCCATCGTCGCGGACTACCAGGCCTGGTCGGACCGGGAGAACCCGATCGGGGCCGGGTTCAACGGTGACCGGACGGCGCTGGGCAAGCTGCCGGACGTGACCCTGGCGGCCGACCAGCGGCGGGCGAAGGAGCTGGCCGGATTCGAGGCGCGGCTGAAGGCCATTCCGGAGACAGGCCTGTCGGACAATGACGCGCTCAACCGGGCCATCCTGATCCGGGTGGTCGATGACGACATCGCCTCGATCAAGTACGACCAGAGCCGCTTCGCCTTCTCCAGCGACGACAGCTGGGACGGCAACCTGACCTATCTGGCCGACAGCGCCCCGATGGCCGGCAAGGCCGACGCCGAGGCCTGGCTGACGCGTCTGGCCGCCGTGCCGAAGATGTGGGCCGACAGCACCGACAACGCCCGCCGGGGCATCAAGACCGGCTGGGTGCAGCCGCGCTACATCGCCGAGCGGGTGCTGACCGAGGCCAAGGCCAACGTCGCCAAGCCGGTGACCGAGGCGGACCCCCTGATCCGGGTGTTCGACAAACTGCCGGCCAGCGTGTCGCCGCAGGAGAAGGCGGCGTTCAAGGCGCGGGGCGTGGCGCTGATGACGGAAAAGATCGTCCCGGCCCGCCAGGCCTTCGTGACCTTACTTGAGAAGGAATACATCCCGGCCACCAGGCCCGAGATCGGTGTCGGACGGCTCAAAGGGGGCAAGGACTATTACGCCTGGCTGGCCCGTCGCTACACGACGACCAGCATGACGCCGGAGGAGATCCATGCGCTGGGCGTCTCGGAAGTGGCGCGGATCCGGGCCGAGATGGACACGGTGATGGCCCAGACGGGGTTCAAGGGGACCTTCCCCGAGTTCCTCGCCTTCCTGCGCAGCGACAAGCGGTTCGTCGCCGGGAGCCGGCAGGACCTGATGGAGAAGGCTTCGGAAATCTCCAAGCGGATCGACGACCGTTTGCCGGCTTTCTTCGGCACCCTGCCCCGCCTGCCCTACGGGGTGCGGGAGGTGCCGCGCGAGATCGAGGACAACTACACCACCGGCCGCTACTTCCCGGGCAGCCCGCAGCTGGGTGTGGCCGGCGGCTACATGGTCAACACCGGCAAGCTGGACCAGCGGGGCCTGTACGAACTGCCGGCCCTGACCCTGCATGAGGCGGTGCCGGGGCACCATCTGCAGATCGCCCTGTCTCAGGAGCTCGGCGAGGTTCCGGCCTTCCGGCGGGACGCGGACATGACCGCCTATGTCGAGGGCTGGGGCCTGTACGCCGAGCGGCTGGGGATCGAGATGGGCATCTATCGCGATCCCTATGAGCAGTTCGGGCGGCTCTCTTACGAGATGTGGCGGGCCTGCCGGCTGGTGGCCGATACGGGCATGCACTACCTGGGCTGGGACCTCGAGAAGGCCCGCGCCTGCTTCACCGACAACAGCGCCCTGTCGGCCCATAACATCGACGCCGAGCTCGCCCGGTACGTCAGCTGGCCGGGGCAGGCGCTGGCCTACAAGATCGGCGAGCGGACGCTGGTGAAGGTGCGGGCCAAAGCGGAGACGGAACTGGGCGACAAGTTCGATGTGCGCCGCTTCCACGACGCGGTGCTGCTGGCCGGACCCTTGCCAATGGACCTGCTGGAGGCGCGGGTCGACCGGTGGATCGCGGCGGAGAAGGCGCGGAAGTAGGGTGCGTCCTTCGGCACGCCTCACTGCGTGAGGCTACTCAGGATGACGAACAGGGTGGGCGCTCAACAATCTTCGTCATGCTGAGTAGCGGCCGCAGGGCGCGTGTCGAAGCACGCACGAACCGGGAAGCCGCTAAACTCCGGCCCCGGTCCAGTCGCCGTAGCCGGCCCCATCGGGCTTGCGGCCGGTGAGCTTGGCGTTGAGGCGGAAGATGGTGCGGCTGCCGGTGGTCTTGAACAGGGCCGGGCAGAGGCCGTGGACCAGACAGGCCAGCCCCGCCGCCAGCAACGTCAGGCCTACGCCCCAGGAGGCGCGGAAATGCTGGCTGTAGCTCTCGCCCACGGCGTGCGGGTGAGCGGTGAAGGGGTTGTCCATCGTCGGCCCTCGATGTGAAGGCCCTGCTTGGCAGGGGGGGACGGCAGGATCAAGGCTTGGGGGCGATCGAAGCGGAGGCATTATAACACGCCGACCGGCTGTCGACCGTCACAACACCCGGATAGTTGAATAATTTCCGTGCCTTGAGCGTGGTTCAGGGCTGGGCAAATGTAGCCCCGGGCGTAGGCGCCGCGTAGGCGCCGATGCTGTGAATGTAGCCAGCAATGTGCCCCCGGCGACCTACGCCGCGACGACCGGGTTGGATGCCGCCGATCGGGGCTTCTGGATTTATACCGGGTAAAATTCAGCCCAGTTCGCGGGAGCGCGAGACGGCGGCGGCCACGGCGGATTTCAGCAGCGGCTCCAGACCCGCCTGCCCCATCAGCACCTCAAGCGCCGCCTGGGTGGTGCCGCCGGGCGAGGTGACCTGGCGGCGCAGGTCGGCGGGCGGGGTGTCGCCCGAGGCCATCAGGGCGGCGGCGCCGGTCAGGGTGGAGCGGGCAAGGGTGGCGGCCGCGTCGGGGGTCAGGCCAGCGGCGACGCCGGCGGCTTCGAGGGCTTCGGTGAAGGCGTAGAGATAGGCGGGGCCGGAACCGCTGACGGCGGTGGCGGCGTGCATCAGGTCTTCGTCGGCGATCTCGACGACGCGGCCCAGCGGATCGAACAGGGCGTGGGCGCGGGCCCGGGCCTGGGGATCGGCGGCGCAGACGGAGGCCGTGCCCTGGTTGATGGCGACGGCGGTGGTCGGCATGACGCGGGCGACGCGCAGGCCCCCGAAAGCCTCGGCGATATCGGCGGCGCGAACCCCGGCGGCGATGGAGACGACGACGGCGTCGGGATCGAGGAAGGGGGCGACCTGGGCGGCGGCCTCGCGCCAGACCTGGGGTTTGACGGCGAGGATCACCGTCCGGCACCGGCCGAGGTCAGTGTCCGGCGGATTGAGGTGCATGCCGGAGAGATCGGCGCCGCCGGGGCTCGGGTCACGGATGTAGAGATCGTCGGGCACGAAGGTCCCGGCCCGCCGCCAGCCCTCGATCATGGCGCCGCCCATGCGTCCGACGCCGAGGATGAGGATGGGGGTCATGGGGAGGTCCTGTACGCTGATCCTCCCTCCCCTTTATGGGGAGGGACAGCGG
Organism: Caulobacter sp.; assembly: GCA_044377925.1. Lineage (GTDB taxonomy): Bacteria > Pseudomonadota > Alphaproteobacteria > Caulobacterales > Caulobacteraceae > Caulobacter. Next base: position 4,537 of record JBILYE010000113.1, read on the forward strand.
GGCGAAAGCCCCGCAGGGTGGGGAACTGTAGGTCAGGCGCAGGCAGATGGGATTGAGGAGCGGGGTCGGAGGCGCCGTTGCGCTGCATCCGACTTCCCCACCCGACGCGCGTTGCGCGTCTACCCTCCCCATAAAGGGGAGGGAGGGCGCGAGCCCTTCTTCGTTGGAAACTTAAGCCCGGCCGACCGTCTCGAACATGCAGGCGGCCATCGCCTCTTCCGGCGTTTTGGCGCCGGCCAGCAGGAAGTCGAAGGCCGGGTAGAAGCGGTCGGCGGCTTCCATGGCGACGTCGATCATCGCCGCCGTCTGGGCGGGGGTCGGGCGTTCGGCGCCGAACAGGCCCATGGCGTGGCGGAAGACCACCTCGCCGTCATCGGCCCAGATCTCGAAATGACCCTGCCAGAGGCGCTGGTTGACCAGGTTGGCGAGGTCACAGGCCTTGCCGCGGGTGTCCTTGTCGGCCTTCAGGTCGATCGAGAGGCAGAGCTGCAGGCATTCGGCCTCGGGCCGCCAGGCGAACCACAGCTCGTAGTCCTTCCAGTCGCCGGCCAGCGAGAAGGCGAGATCGCCGTCCTCGGTGCGGTCGAAGGCCAGGTTTTCCGCCGAGAGGACGTGTTCGACCACCTCGAGCGGGTCGAGCGCCATGAAGGCTTCGTCGTCTTCGGGAGGTGAAATGTCCATCGGTCTTACCGTCCTTTGGAGGGCCGGCGACCGGGGAAACTCCCCCGAATCACCTGCACGTCCTGACCCTAGTCCTGTTCGTTTACGAGTTCACAACCGCTTCTTTCGAAGCGGGAGCGCTACTCTCCTTCAGGCGTTGCCGGCGCCGCACCCTTGAGGGCGGCGATTTCGGCGCGCAGCGCGGCGATCTCGGCCTTGAGGGCCTCGAATTCGTCGCGGCGGATCAGGTCGAGTTCGGCGGCGAAACGATCGCCCTGGGCGCGGAAAGCGGCCTTGGCTTCCTCGCCGGCGGCCTGGGCGAGGCCCGCCGCGGCCGTGGTCAGCTTGGCGATCTCGTCGAGGAAGGGGTTCTGGGTATGCATGACCTCATTCATATGGGAAACGATTCATGAATGCGAAGGGGATTAGACCGTTGATCCCCAGTTTCCTTCCTCTTTCGTGGTCGCGCGTTTGGTCCGATAACCGGGTCCCAGTTATCGGAACGCGCTCTAGCGAGGTTAACGGCCGTGCCTTTTCCAGACATCAGCCCCTACGTCGGCGGCTGGACCTTCGAGCTGTTCGGCGGGACCTTCGGGATTCGCTGGTACGCCCTGGCCTATGTGGCCGGCATCCTGCTGGGCTGGCGCTATGCCGTCAGCCTGGTCCGCAACCCGAAGCTCTGGGGCGGCCAGGCGCCGACCGCCAATGCGCCGCAGATCGACGACCTGATCCTGTGGGTGACCATCGGCATCATCCTGGGCGGACGCCTCGGCTATGTGCTGTTCTACCAGCCGCACCTGATCTGGGAGAGCCCGGGCGAGATCCTCAAGATCTGGCAGGGGGGCATGAGCTTCCACGGCGGTCTGCTGGGGGTGATCACGGCGGTGTTCTTCTTCGCGCGGAGTGCGAAGATCGACCTTCTGAAGCTGGGAGACCTGGTCGCGCCGGCGGTGCCGATCGGCCTGTTCTTCGGGCGGATCGCCAACTTCATCAACGGCGAACTGTGGGGCCGTCCGACGGCCATGCCCTGGGGCGTGATCTTCCCCGGCGCCGACGGCTTCCCGCGCCATCCGAGCCAGCTCTATGAGGCGGCGCTGGAAGGCATCGTGCTGTTCCTGGTGCTGCTCTGGGCCACGCACTCCAAGCTGTGGCTGCAGCGGCGCGGCGTCATCGCCGGGCTTTTCCTGGCCGGCTATGGCCTGGTGCGGGTCTCGCTGGAAACCGTGCGTGAGCCCGACAGCTTCCTCAACGACCTGTTCGGGATGGGCGGCAGCGTGACCATGGGCATGCTCCTGTCGCTGCCGATGCTGATCGGCGGGGCCTGGCTGATCTGGCGGGGACTGAAGGAGCCGGTCGTCATCGTGAAGACCGACGCCGCCCCGGCCTCTGACAAGGACTCCGCGTCCAAGTCATGAGCCTGAAAGAACGGCTGAAGGCCGAGATAGCGGCGAGCGGGCCGATCCCGGTCGCCGAATACATGGTGCGCTGCCTGCACGACGCGAAGGACGGGTACTATGCGACCCGGCCGGCGCTTGGCGGGGGCGGGGATTTCGTCACCGCCCCGATGGTCAGCCAGATGTTCGGCGAACTTCTGGGCCTGTGGTGCGTCGAGAGCTGGACCCGGCTGGGCAAGCCCGAGCAGTTCCGCCTGGTCGAGATGGGGCCCGGCGACGGGACCCTGATGAGCGACCTGTTGCGGGCCGTGCGGCTGGCGCCGGACTTTCTGGCCGCCGCCGACCTGTGGCTGGTCGAGACCTCCGAGCCGCTGAAGACGGCGCAGGCCGAGAAGCTGGCCGCCTCGGACGCCTCCTGGACCGACAGCCTGGACGGCGTGCCGGGCGGGGCGCCGCTGATCCTGCTCGCCAACGAGCTGTTCGACTGCCTGCCGGCCCGCCAGTTCGTGCAGACGCCGGGCGGCTGGGTAGAGCGGCTGGTCGGTCTGACGCCAGACGGCGAGCTGACCTTCGGGCTGGCGCCGAGCGAGCACGGAGCCGCGCCCGAGGGGGGGGCGTTGATCCTGGAAGTCTCGCCGGCCCAGGACGCCCTGGCGGCGGGCATCGCCGCGCGGGTGGCGGCCGACGGCGGGGCGGCGCTGGTCATCGACTACGGCCGCGACAAGGCCGAGTTCGGCGACACCCTGCAGGCGCTGAAAGGCCATGAGAAGGTCGGGTCGCTGGAATACCCGGGCGAGTCGGACCTGACCGTGCATGTCGATTTCCCCAGCCTGCTGGCGGCCGCCGTCGAGGCCGGGGCCGAGATCGCGGGCCCCATGCCGCAGGGCCTGTTCCTTGGCCGGCTGGGCATCCAGCAACGGGCCGAGGCGCTGATTGCGGCGCGGCCGGACCGGTCGATGGTCATCGGGCGGCAGTTGGCGCGGCTGGTGGCGCCCGACCAGATGGGCGAGCTCTTTAAGGTGGCGTGCATTCACCAGCCGGGGTTCGAGCCGCCAGGGTTCGAAGCCTGACGGTCGCGCCCGTGGATCGAGGACGGCGAGTTGGCGGTGGCCGTGGTTGACACGCTGACGACGGGCTCAGGCCGGCCTGACAAACCTGGCCACCCAGGCGGCAAGCTCCGCCTGGCCGAGCGCGCCGCTCGCGAGTTCGAAGACCGTGCGGATCGCTTCAACCTGATCGACCACCAGGCGCTGGCCGTTCAACCGTAGAAACAGCACCAGGGCCAGAAAGGCCGCGCGCTTGTTGCCATCGACAAAGGGATGGTTGCCGCAGATCGCGACGGCGTAGGCAGCCGCCAGGTCCGCCAAGTCAGTGACCCCGTCAGAGTGATGACGGTTACGCGGCCTCTGCAGGGCGGATTCCAGCAGGCCGAGGTCGCGATAGCCGTCCGCGCCGCCATGCAGGGCGATACTTCGGGAATGGAGGACAAGCAGGGCCTCTCCGTCCAGCCAGATCGGCTCAGGCCCGCCGGTCATTTGGCCAGGGCGCGGAAGGTATCCCTGAACTCGTCCATGATCGCCTCACCGAGTTCGACCTGTCTGGCGACCTCCGGGTTGTAGGGACCGATCCGCTGGCTGCCGTCAGCGGCGTCCGTGAGGTAGAGAATGTCTCCCTTTTCAACCCTGAGCTTGGCCAAGGCCTCCTTCGGCAGAAGAACGCCGACCGAGTTGCCGACCTGCGTTAGCTTGAGCGCGATCATGGGCGCCTCCTTCGCGACAGAATATAACATTCGTTATAACGGCTGTCATCGAAGCGTTTCGGTGCTTGACCCGGCCGCCGCCCTCCCCCATCCCCGGGTCATGGCGGTCTATACGGACATCACCGACGAGGAGCTGGCAGGCTTTCTCGCCCGATACGATCTAGGCGAGCCGCTGGCGTTCAAGGGCATCGCCGAGGGCATCCAGAATTCCAACTTCCTGCTGGAGACAGAGAGCGGTCGGTTCATCCTGACGGTCTACGAGCGGGGCGTGACGGCGGAGGAGCTGCCCTATTTCCTCGACCTGATGGGCTATCTGGCCGAGGCCGGCTTTCCGTCGGCGCGGCCGATCCCGGATCGTGACGGGGTGGTGCTGCAGTCGGTGCGCGGCAAACCGGTGGCCCTGGCCCAGTTCCTGCCGGGCCTCTCGGCCCGGCGGCCCACCGTCGCCCAATGCCGGCAGGCGGGCGAGGGTCTGGCCTGGCTGCATCAGGCCGGCGAAGGGTTCACCGGGCGACGGGTCAACGATCTGGGCCAGGCCGCATGGGCGCCGTTGTTCAAGGGGCTGGAGGGCGCCGCTGAAGCGTTGAAGCCGGGATTGTCGAAGACCGTCGCCGCCGACCTGGCGCATCTGGCGGCGCATTGGCCCAAGGACCTGCCTGAGGGCGTGATCCATGCCGACTTCTTTCCCGACAACGTCTTCTTCCGGGAAGGGCGGTTCGCGGCGGCCATCGACTTCTATTTCGCCTGCGATGACGCCTATGCCTACGACCTGGCGGTGACCCTCAACGCCTGGTGTTTCGAGAGCAGCGGTGAGTTCAACATCACCGCCGGCAAGGCGCTGCTGGCCGGCTATGAGGCGCGGCGACCGCTGTCGGACGCCGAGCGGGCGGCCCTGCCGGTTCTGGCCCACGGCGCGGCGATGCGGTTCTTCCTGACCCGGCTGGCCGACTGGGGGGCGACGCCGGCGGGGGCGCTGGTCAAGCCGAAGGATCCCATGGAATACGAGCGCAAGCTGGCCGTCCACCGGGCGGGTCTTTCGATCCTGACGGACGCCGTATGACCCCGCAGGTGGTGATCTATACCGACGGCGCCTGCCGGGGGAATCCCGGGCCGGGCGGCTGGGGCGCCGTGCTGATGAGCGGCGGCAAGACCAAGGAGATCAAGGGCGGCGAGCCGGCGACGACCAACAACCGCATGGAGCTGATGGCGGCCATCCGGGCGCTGGAAGCCCTGACCAAGCCCTGCACCGTCGAGCTGCACACGGACTCGAAGTACGTGCAGCAGGGCATCAAGGAATGGCTGCACCTGTGGAAGGCGCGCGGCTGGAAGACCTATTCCAAAGGCGCGGTGAAGAACGAGGACCTGTGGAAGCGACTGGACCAGGCGCGGCTGAAGCACGAGGTCGACTGGCGCTGGATCAAGGGCCACGCCGGCCATGAGTGGAACGAGCGGGCCGATGTGCTGGCCGGCGAGGGCCTGCGCGAGGCGCTCGGCGAGCGGTAGCGACCCAGGGGGTTGACAAGTTCAACGTTGAACGATGTTATTGGTTCAACGTTGAATGAAAGGCCTTGCGCCATGGATCGTCGGAACTTCATCTCTCTGGTCGGAGGCGGCGTGGTGATCGCCGCCGGGCTGTCGGGTTGTGAAAAGGCGCCGGACGCCACCACCGCCTGGGTCTCGCCGGGCTCGGCCGAGCGCGACGTGCGCCGCTACGCCCTGGCCCACGCCATCCTGGCGCCCAACCCGCACAATCGTCAGCCCTGGCTGGCGCGGCTGGACGGGACCGACACGGTCACCCTGTTCATCGACCGGACGCGGCTGCTGCCGGCCACTGACCCCTTGAGCCGCCAGATCGTGGTCGGCTGCGGGTCCTTTCTGGAACTGCTGGTCATCGCCGCCGGCGCCAAGGGTTACAGCGCGACGGTGACGGCCTTCCCCGATGGGGAGCCCGCCGACGCCCTCGATGACCGGCCGTTCGCCAGGGTGGTGTTCGCCCCCGGGGGCGCCCTCGATCCGCTGTTCCGACACATCCTCCGTAGGCGGACGACCCGCGAACCCTATGACGTCAAACGGCCGATCCCGGCCGGCGATCTGGCCGCGCTGCAGGCGGCGGTGGGGCCGGGCCTGCGCGCCGGGGCGATGACCGGCGGCGCGGCGCTGGGCGATATGAAGCGGCTGACCCGCGAGGCCTTTGAACGCGAGGTCGATACTCCGGCCGCCAACCAGGAGAGCATCGACCTGATGCGGATCGGCGACAAACAGATCGCCGAGCACCGGGACGGGCTGTTCCTGCGCGGACCCGCCATCGAGGCCATGCATGCGCTCGGCATCCTGACGCCGGAGAGTATGGCCAAGCCGGGAACGATCGCCTTCAAGCAGATGCGAGACTTCGCCCGGCCGCTGTGCGAGGCGACGACCGCCTTTGTCTGGATGGTCAGTCCGGACAACAGCCGGACGACCCAGATCGCCTCGGGCCGCGCCTACGCCCGCATGGCCCTGGAGGCGACGGCCCGCAACATCGCCATCCAGCCGATGAGCCAGGCCCTGCAGGAATACCCCGAGATGGCGCCGTTCTTCGCCCGCATGGATGCCGCCGTCGGGGTGAAGCCCGGCGAGCGGCTGCAGATGCTGGTGCGGGCGGGCTACGCCAAGGATTTGCCGCCCGCCCCACGCCGGGGCCTGGATGACCTGTTCCGGCCCAATCCGTCGAAGGGCGCCTGATGGCCTTGAAGGAGCGGCCGGACGTCTCGGTGCTGACCGAGATCGGCATCATTTCGCAGCTGTCCAGCGCGGCGCTGGAACGCAGCCTGCCGGAAGGCATGAGCGCGGCGCAGTTCGGGGTGCTGTCCCATTTCATGCGGCGCGGCGGCGAGGAGAGCCCGGCCAGGCTGGCGTCGGCCTTTCAGGTCACCAAGGGGGCCATGACCAACACCCTGCAACGGCTGCAGGCGCAGGGGTTCGTACGCATTGTCGGTGATGAGGCGGACGGACGAAAGAAGCGGGTGTCGCTGACCGCTGAAGGGGCGCGGGCCTATGAGGCCGGGCTGATGGCTCTGCGGCCCCGGATGGAGGGGCTGCGGGAAGCGTTCACGGACAGGGAATTCGAGGCGGCCCTGCCGTTCCTGAAGGCCCTGCGGATCTGGATGGACGAGAACCGGTAAGGAAATGGAGCCCTTCTCCCACTTGTCGGGAGAAGGATTTCTAGGCCGCCTTCACCCGCAGGCTTGCCGCCGAGATCACTTCCAGCACCTGGACCGACTTGCCGGGAATGAGGGCATCGTCGCTGAGGGCGTCCCATTCCTTGCCTTCGACATGCACCCTGCCACGGCCATCGGCGAAGATGCTCGCCGCCTCGCCACGGGCCCCGACCAGGCGGGTGATGTTGTCGTTGATGTCGGGTCCGTCGCCGGAGATGTTGCGCGGCAGGTAGCGCCGCGCCGTCACCGTGACGCCAATGGTCAGCACCGCATAGATGAGCAGATGCA
>JBILYE010000337.1:0-3024 GCA_044377925.1 Caulobacter sp.
CATGTGGCCCCGATGGCCGTGATGTCAACGCAAGGATGCTGGGGGCGGGTTCAGGGATGCTGCCCGCATGCCGCCACGTCATACTTGGCGCCGCCGCCGCGCCTGCCTAGCGTGCCGCCAAAATCAGCCGAGGACCGTTCCATGACCGCCTATGTGATCTTCATCCGCAACGCCATCACCGACGCCGGGGAGATGGCGACCTATGGTCAGAAGGCGGCCGGCGCCCGCGGTGATCATCCGATGACCCCGCTGGCCTTCTACGGCCCGGTCGAAACCCTCGAGGGCGACAAGGCCGATGGCGTGGTGCTGATCAGCTTCCCGACGATGGGCGCGGCCAAGGCCTGGTACAACAGCCCGGCCTACCAGGAAGCCCTGCCGCACCGCCTGAAGGGCGCCGACTATCGCGTCATTCTGGCGGAGGGGCTCTAGCCCCGCTCCCGTCCGTGCGGGGGAACCGCGACCACTTCCGCCGGACGGGTCCTCCGCGTCTCGCTTTCGTCACGGCTACAGACTAAGAGCCCGCCATGACCCGCAAACTGCCCTTCGCCACCATCGAGAACATGCGCGACTTCGGCGACTACGCCGCAGGCCAGCGCCATATGAAGAAGGGCGTGCTCTTCCGCTCGGCTCACCAGGCCGAGGCCTCGGACGAGGAACTGGAGGCGCTGGCGGCGCTGGGCGTCAGCCTGATCGTCGACCTGCGCCGCCCGGGTGAGCGCGAGCGCAGCCCGTCGCGGCGCTGGAAGGGTTTCGCGGCCGAGGTGATCGCCAACGATCACCCGGAGGACGGCGAGGACCCCTGGCACAGGTTCATGGCCTCGGGGACCATCACCTCCGACACCATGCGCGACTACATGCTGACCTATTACGACCGGGCGCCGCACGACGCCCGGCACGTGGACGCCTACAGCCGCTGGTTCGCGCGGCTGGGAGAAACGGACGGAGCGACCCTGGTCCACTGCGCGGCCGGCAAGGACCGCACAGGCATCCTCTGCGCCCTCACTCACCATATCGCCGGGGTGCACCCGGACGACATCATGGCCGACTACCTGCTGACCAACGACGCCGAACGGTTCGCCAAGCGACTACCGGCGTTCGCCGGCCATGTGGAAGAACTGACGGGCAAGCGCCCTGACGATGACGCCATCATCACCGCCATGGGGGTCGAGGCGGCCTATCTGGAGCGGGCCTTCGCCGCCATGAAGGCGCAGCACGGCTCCATCGACGGCTACCTGCTTGAGGTCCTGGGCGTCGATGATGCGAGGCGGGCGGCGGTCGAGCGGCGCATCCTGCTGTAGATCGTCACACTGCCCCTAGGGCGCCCAACGGCCGTTTAAAATCCCTCTTCCCTGTGGGAGAATTCGGGCTCACGGTAGGGTCAAGGCCGCGATCTGAGACGGCTTCCTGCTTGAGCGAACTGGGAGACGTTGGATGGTTGGAACGCCCACGCCGGGGCCGCTGGGCGGTCCCTTGCCTGGCAGTCTGGAACCGGGCGCGACGGCCGGAGCCGACGCGGCGGGCTATGCCGGCGCAAGCTTTCGCAATATGCCTCGGGGCGCCTGGGCCTGGGCCATCTTCCAGGGTGGTCGCGACCCCTATGTGATCCTCATCACCATCTACATCTTCGCCTCCTACTTCACCGCCCTCGTGGTCGGTGACGGGGTGAAGGGCCAGGCGATGATCGCCACGGTCAGCACCCTCAACAGCCTGTTCATCGCCGTCACCGCGCCGCTGCTGGGCGCCTCGCTGGAGCGGTTCGGGGCCCGCAAGCCGATCATGCTGCTGACCGTCGTGCTGATGGTGCCGCTGATCGCCATGCTGTGGTTCGCAAAGCCGGGCGGGGCGGGCCTGCCGATCATCGGGACCCTGTGGATCTTCGGCATCGTCGGCATCCTGTTCGCCTACTGCGAGGTGGTTCACAACAGCCTGCTGATGACCGCCGCCGGGCACCGCCACGCGGCCCATGCCTCGGGCCTGGCGCTGTCTGCCGGCAACTTCTTCTCGGTCATTACCCTGACCTTCTGCCTGTTCGCCTTCGCCCTGCCCGGATCGCCGGGCACCGAGTCCTGGACCTTCCTGCCGGACGCGCCACTGTTCGGACTGGACGCGGCGACCGCCGAACCCCTGCGGATCTCGGCGCTGATCGCCGCCGGGCTGATGGCGATCGGCTCGATCCCGCTGTTCCTGTTCACCCCCGACGCGCCCTCGACCGGGGTCAAGCTGGTCCAGGGCATCAAGGAGGGGGCGGCCAACCTGTGGGTGACCATCAGGCTGCTGTTCACTGAACGCGACATGGCCGTCTTCCTGAGCGCGCGCATGCTGTTCAACGACGGTATGACGGCGTTGCTGATCTATTCGGGCATCTACGCCGCCGGCGTCATGGGCTGGCAGATGGAGATGTACGCCTACGGCATCCTGCTCAGCATCTTCGCGGTGATCGGTGGGCTGATGGCGGCCCGGGTCGACAATGCGCTTGGGCCGCGCACGGCGCTGATCGTCGAGATCGTCGGCTGCATTGTCTGCATCACCGCCCAGATCGGCATGACGCCCGACACCATCCTCTACTTCTGGCACTACGACGCCGCCGCCCACGCGCCGCTGTGGGACGGGCCGATGTTCACGACCCTGCCGGAGGTGCTGTTCCTGACCATCGGCTTCGGCACCGCCATCTTCGTCACGGCCCAGTACGCCACCAGCCGCACCATGCTGACCCGCCTTTCGCCGCCGGAAAAGCTGCCGGCCTTCTTTGGCCTATACGCGCTGTCGGGCACGGTGACGGTATGGCTGGGCTCGGCGCTCGTCGCCCTGTTCACCGGAATCTACAAGACCCAGCAGGCCGGTTTCGTGCCGATCGTCGCCCTGCTGATCTTCGGGCTGATCGGCCTGTTGTTCGTCAAGGGCGGCGGCAAGGGCGAGTTCCGGACCGACTGACACCCTTCCCCCTCAGGGCGGGCGGCGGTATTGCCCGCTCATGCGTCACGTCGCCATAGAGCCGCGTCCCTGGCGGCCGCCGGCCGAGGTCCT
>JBILYE010000338.1:0-3020 GCA_044377925.1 Caulobacter sp.
CCGATCCGCATCTCCTTCATCGACGACACCATCTCGGACACTAACTGGTCCTACAAGCTGGGCCTCAACTGGAAACCGACGGACGATGTGCTCGTCTATGGCTCGGTCAGCCAGGGCGTGAAGTCGGGCGGCTTCTTCAGCGGCGTCACCACCAACAGCGGCCAGCTGCAGCCTTATGATCCCGAAACCCTCGTCGCCTTCGAGGGCGGGGTGAAGGCGCGGCTGGGCGGTGGGGTGCAGGTCGCCGCCAGCCTGTTCCACTATGACTACAGCGATGTGCAGACCTTCATCCGGGACACCTCCGGAGCTTTGCCGATCCAGCGGCTGGGCAATGTCGATGAGGCGAAGATCACGGGTCTCGACGCCGACCTGACGTGGCGACCACCGGCCGTCGACGGCCTGACGATCCAGCTGGGCCTTGGCCTGCTTGACGCGGAGCTCGGGGCGTTCGCTGTGACCGCCGGCACCGTGCCGACGGGCAACCGCCTGCCCAACGCCCCCGAGGTCACCTTCAATGCCGGCGGCGCCTACGACATCCCACTCGGTGCCGACTGGAGCCTGCAGCTGCAGGGCGGGGCGAAGTATTCGGACTCGGTGTTCAAGGATGCGATCAACGACCCGCTGCTGGTCCAGGACAGCTATTGGACCTTCGACGGTCGGATCGGCCTGACCTCTGAGGGCGGCTGGTCGTTCAGCCTCTGGGGCAAGAACCTGTCGGACGAGAGCTACGTTGTGCAGGGCGTCAACAATGGCGCGCTGGGGGTCGGTTTCCGCACCTACAACGCGCCGCGCACGTTCGGCGTCACGATGGCCAGGCGCTGGTAGGCGGACGAGATACTCGCGCTCAGGGCGCGGAGGGGGCGGTCACAATCTGGCCGTAAGGCTGTGAGGCATTGCAATGTCGGCGGGTAGGGCTACTTCCCGCCCGACGGTCCTCCCGCTTACCAAAAAGTCTGAACTCGATGACGCTCGCCGCCACCCTGTTGACCGCCCTCGCGGCCAGCGTTCTCCAGACGACCGCTCCGCCGCAGCCGGCGGCCGCTCCCTTGCCGGAAGAGGTCGAAGGCGATGTCACCGCCGTTGAGGTGATGGGCGTGCGGCCGCGCGGCAGCGTCACCGTCGACGTCGAGCCGGAGGTCACGCTCAGCGAAGAGGATATCAAGGCGCTGGGCGCCAACAACATCGGCGAACTCGTCGAGCAACTGGCGTCGCTGACCGCCTCGTCGAGCGGGCGCGGCGGTGGCCAGCCGATCGTCCTGCTCAACGGCCGGCGCACCTCCGGCTTCCAGGAAACCCGCAGTATCCCGAGCGAGGCCATCGAGCGCACCGACATCCTGCCCGAGCAGGTGGCGCTGTCCTACGGCTACCCGGTCGACCAGAAGGTGATCAACGTCGTCCTCAAGCCCGTCTTCCGTCAGGCGACGGGCCGGTTGGAGGGCGGCGGTCCGACCCAGGGCGGCGCTGAACGGGGCAAGATCGGCGGGACCTTCTTCCAGGTCTACAAGGGCGACCGCTGGAACCTGGATCTCGAGTACGAGCGGCAGACCGCCCTGTTCGAGGACGAACGCGACATCGTCCGCGAGCCCGGCAGCCGGCCGTTTGACCTCGCCGGCAACGTCACCGGCCTGCCGTACGGAAGCGAGATCGATCCGGCGCTGTCGGCGCTGGCCGGCAGTCCCGTCATCGTGGCGGCCGCGCCGCGGGGCAATGGGGCGCCGGTCCTGGCGGACTTCCAGGCCGGCGCCGGGACCGCCCGCACTGATGACCTCACCGCCTTCCGCACCCTCTCGCCGGATGTCGAGCGCTTCCAGATCGAGGGCTCGGTGGCCCACGATCTCGACGGCAAGACCCAGGCGACGCTGAGCGCCTCGGTGCAGGACCGCTCGAGCCTGTCCTACCTCGGTCTGCCGGGCGTCGCCCTGATCCTGCCGTCGGCCAATCCCTACTCGCCGTTCGCGGACGACGTTCAGCTGTTCCGCTATGTCGATGCGCCGGGCGCCCTGACCCGCACCAGCGATGTCCTGACCGCCAGGGCCGGGATCGTGGTGGATGGCTATGTCGCCGGCGACTGGCGCTGGACCCTGACCGGCGACTACAACCGGGTGCAGAGCGATACGCGGACGGGACGCGGTTACTCCGCCGCCGCCTTCCAGAGCCAGCTGAACGCCGGCGCGCTGACCGCCAACCCCTTCGGCAGCCTTGCCGGCCTCGCCCTCCTGCCCGCCGACACCGCCAACTCGGTCAACAGCACCGGTTCTCTGGAACTGATGCTCGCAGGTCGGTTGTTCGACCTGCCGGCCGGACCGGTGCAGTCGGTGATCACCGTGGGGTGGGATACCCGCTCGCTGGAATCCCAAAGCCTGCGCTCGGGCGTGCGGGTTGACCGGGCGCTGTCCCGGGATCGCTTGTACGGCAAGGCCGATATCTTCGGCAGCCTTATCAACCGCGATGAAGGCCCGCTTGGCGGGCTGGGAGAGCTGTCGGGCAGCATCGGCGCGGAATACTACGAGGCGTCGGACTTCGGCGGCCTGTTCAACGCCAACGCCAGCCTCAACTGGTCGCCCTGGGAGCCTTTCGGGCTGAACGCCTTCTACAGCCAGGAACGCGGCGCGCCCGACGTTGGCCAGTTGAACGATCCCATTCTCTCGACCCCCAACGTGCCGGTGTTCGATTTCGCCACCGGCCAGACCGTGCTGGTGACCTATGTCACCGGCGGCAACCCGGGTCTGGTCGCGGACAGCCGTCAGGTGGCCCGCTTCGGCGCCAGCCTGAAGCCGTTCGAAAAGCGCGAGCTGCGGCTGAACCTGAGCTACGTCTGGACCCGCACCGACGACGCCATCAGCGGCTTCCCCGCCATCACGCCCGAGCTGGAGGCCGCCCTGCCGGGCCGCTTCACCCGCGACGGCTCCGGCCAGTTGATCGCCCTCGACGCCCGGGCGCTGAACTTCAGCCGCACCGAGCAGCAGGATGTGCGTTTCAGCATGTTCTACAGCTTCCCTTTCGGCAAACCGACCGCGCCG
>JBILYE010000114.1:0-11714 GCA_044377925.1 Caulobacter sp.
GCCGCCGACCTCTTCGCCCATCCGCAGACCGCCTATACCCGCAGCCTGCTGGACGCCATTCCCCGCCTCGACCGCGAGGACCGCGGCGGTCGCCCGACCCTGGATCCTGTCAAACCGGACGCGCCTGTCATCGTGCAGGGCGATGACGTCAAGGTCTGGTTCCCGGTGCGCCAGGGCGTCCTCGGCAAGAAGATCATGCTGCGCGCCGTCGATGGCGTCGACTTCTCCATTCGCCAGGGGGAGACCCTGGGCGTGGTCGGCGAAAGCGGCTGCGGCAAGTCCACCCTCAGCCGGGCGGTCCTGCGCCTCCTGCCCAAGGGCAGCGGCGAACTGGGCGGCGCCATCACCGTCATGGGCCGCGACATCACCCGGGCCGACGAGGAGACCATGCGCAAGGGTCGCCGCGACCTGCAGATCGTCTTCCAGGACCCGCTGGCCAGTCTCGACCCGCGCTCCACCGTCGGCGATTCCATCGCCGAGCCCCTGCGCGTCTTCCGGCCCGAGCTGAACCGCCGTGAGCGGGAGGTCGAGGCCGCCGCCATGATGGAGCGGGCCGGCCTGTCGCCGACCCTGATCAACCGCTATCCGCACGAACTCAGCGGCGGCCAGAACCAGCGGGTCGGCATCGCCCGGGCGATGATCCTGAAACCAAAGCTGGTCATCTGCGACGAGGCGGTCAGCGCCCTCGACGTCTCGATCCGGGCCCAGATCATCGACCTGTTGATCAATCTCCAGAAGGAGATGGGCATGGCGATGATGTTCATCAGCCACGACCTGGCCGTGGTGCGCGAGATCAGCCATCGGGTGATGGTGCTGTATCTCGGCCGGGTCATGGAGCTGGCGACGCGCGAGCGCCTCTACGCCGCCCCGCAACACCCCTATACGAAGGCCCTGCTGTCGGCCGCGCCGATCCCCGATCCGGCGGTCGAACGCAGCCGCAAGCGGGTCCGCCTGACCGGCGAGCCGCCGTCGCCGCTAGATCCGCGTTCAGCCTTGCGTTTCCTGCCGTCCCGCCTCACCGTCGATCCGACCGCGCCGATCTACATTCCGAGATTGACCGAGGTCGAGCCAGGGCACCTGGTCAGCGAGTACGATCCGGCCTGAACCGGCAGTTTTCTGGAGAAATGAAGATGCGTCGTGGTGTGCTTCTGGCCGGGGCGGCCATCCTCCTGCTTTGCGCGCCGGCCGTCTCGGCCCAGGCGCCGGCCGTCGAGACGCGCCAGGTCGGGACCCTGACCCTGGAGAACGTGCCCCAGACGCCGCCGGCGGTGCGCGAGGCCTTGCGCCGCTACCAGAACGCCCGCTCGGCCGGCTTCGCCAGCTGGCTGGACGACGGCTCGATGCTGATCGCCACGCGGTTTGGCCAGACCGCCCAGCTGCACCGTGTCGCCCGCCCGGGCGGCGATCGCACCCAGCTGACCTTCTTCGACGAGCCGGTCGGCGGAGCCGAAGGCGTGCCCGGCTCGAAAGACCACTTCATCTTCACGAAAGACACCGGCGGCGACGAGTATTTCCAGGGCTACCTGATGGGTCTCGACGGGGCCGAAGTAGCCTTCACTGAACCCGGCACCCGCAACCAGTCGATGGTGTTCAGCAAGGACGGTAAGACCCTGGCCTGGGCCCGGGTCGGCAAGGGCGATCCCGACTACGACATCGTCACGATGACGGTCGGCGATCCGTCCAGCCGCAAGAAAGTGTTCGACGCCACGGGCGCCACCGCCCCGATCGCCCTGTCGCCCGACGGCGGCAGCATCCTGCTGGGGCGCTACATCTCGGCGGTCTCGAGCAAGCTTTACCTGCTTGATCTGACCAGCGGCCAGTTGAGGGAACTGAACCCGACAAAGGGCGCCATCGCCTATGCCGGCGGTGAGTTCGCGCCCGACGGCAAGTCGGTGCTGGTGCTAAGTGACGAGGGCAGCGACTTCAAGCGGCTGGTCAGCCTCGACCTGGCGACCGGCAAGTCCACGCCGATCTCGCCCCTGGACCTGAAGTGGGATGTCGAGGAATTCGACCTGTCCCCGGACGGCCGTCTGCTGGCCTACAGCGTCAACGAGGGGGGCCGCAGCCGCGTCGTGGTCCAGGGCTTCCGCACCCGTCAGGCCGTGCCGCAGCCCAACCTCCCGGTGGGTGTGCTGGGCGCGCTGAAGTTCTCGCCCGACAGCAAGAACCTGGCCATCGGTCTCAACACCGCGACCTCGCCGGCCGACGTTCATGTCTTCGATCCCGGCAACGGCACGCTGCAGCGCTGGACCTACAGCGAGGCCGGCGGCCTCGATCTGTCGGCCCTGCGAGAGCCCGAACTGGTCAGCTTCAAGTCCTTCGACGGCCTTACCGTCCCGGCCTGGGTCTACAAGCCGGCAAAAATCAACGGCCGCGCGCCGGTCATCATCGACATCCACGGCGGGCCCGAGGGCCAGGACCGGCCGGGCTTCAGCACCCGTCGTCAGTACTGGGCGGCCGAGCTGGGGGCGGTGACCATCGCCCCCAACGTTCGCGGCTCGGACGGCTACGGCAAGCGCTACATCCAGCTCGACAACGGTCCCCTGCGCCAGGACAGCGTCAAGGACATCGGCGCCCTGCTCGACTGGATCGCCACCCAGCCCGACCTCGATAAGGACCGGGTGGTGGTCTATGGCGGGTCCTACGGCGGGTTCATGGTGCTGGCCTCGCTGGCCGCCTATTCGGATCGTCTGGCCGGGGCCGTCGACATCGTCGGCATCTCCAACTTCAAGACCTTCCTGACCAACACCGAGGGCTATCGCCGCGACCTGCGCCGGGCCGAGTATGGTGACGAGCGCGATCCGAAGATGGCCGCCATTTTCGAGCAGATCTCGCCCCTGAACCTGACCGCGAAGATGAAGAAGCCGCTGTTCGTCATCCAGGGCCGCAACGACCCGCGGGTTCCCTGGACCGAGGCCGAACAGATCGTCGCCAGGGTGCGCGGCCAGGGCGGAGACGTCTGGTACATGATCGCCGCCGACGAGGGCCACGGCTTCCGCAAGAAGCAGAATGTCGACGCCCAGCGCGAGGCGGAGACCCTGTTCCTGCAGAAGGTGTTCGCGAAGTAGGCTCTAGTCCAGCCGGATTTCCTGGCGGTAGGGGATGTAGAGGGCCAGGTCGAGCGGTCCGGACTGGTACCAGGACAGTGGCAGCTGCAGGCCTGAGACCATCACCCCGTAGTCGGCGCCGAAGGCCGTCGCCGACTGTTTGGCGTCGGCGGCGATCAGGCGGATCACCTCGCCCCGGTATTGTTCCGGATTGAACAGGGTCAGGTTCCAGTCGCCCTGAACCAGCACCTCGGTGCGGCCGGCCTTGGGGGTGGCGGCGACGAATTTCTCGATGCGCCCGGTGGCCGAGTCGAGGGTGTCGGTGGCCAGCACCCGGGTCTTGATCAACAGGGTCGCCTGGCTGGTGTCGACCTTGGTGGCCGAGCCGATAACGCTGTCGATCATGCTCTCGTCGAAGGCGCCGACGATCTCTTCGCCCAGACCCAGCTCTATGCTCGGGTCCTTGGCCGCCTGGCGGACCAGGTTTCGCAGGGTGCTCTTCAGCTCCTCGCGCCGCTGGCTGGCGTCGCGAGTGTCGCAGACCACCACGACCGCGACGATCAGGTTGTCGGCCCGCTTCTTGAGGAAGACGTGCGGCGTCTCGGTGGCGTCGTATTCAGACAGTTGCTGGGCCGTGACGACGAGCTCCCCAACGCTGCTGTCCTGGGCCCAGGCCAGGGGCGCCCAGGCGACGAGGCCGGCGATCGTCAGGCCGACGATGAGTTTACGCATATGATGAATTCCTCCCGCGACGAGTGCGCCTGACCCAGGCCGATCCGTCAAGCGCGGTTGTCTTCCAGACAGCGCTCGTAGAGCTGGTAGTCACCAGGGCAGAGCCGCTCGATCCGTCCCCGTTCTTCGGCGGTGATGTCAGACCGGCCGGCCTCCGCCTCGTTATGACGGCCGAAGACGGCGGGCCGGCTCAACCGCTCGCTGATCCGTCCGGCCATCTTCTCGGCCGTCTCAAGCGTCGCCCAGTCCCAGAGGTTGTCGGCCAGCCAGGTCTCGAGCGGCTGGGCCTGGCGCCAGCCAAGGAAGGCGGCGGCCGGATCGCTGAACACCCCCGCATGGTCCAGCTGGAAGTCGAGGAAGCCGGCGAAGTCACGCCTCGCGGCGACCGCCGCCAGCAGGTGGGCGTCGAAGCGCTGCCAGGGCTGCTTCTTCACGTAGCCGGCGCGGGCGTAGTGGTAGTCGCTGAGCGCCCGCGCCGCCGGATCCCGCATCAGGGTGACGAAGCGGACCGGTCTGCTCAAGCGGGCGCGGACCAGGCCCTGGTCGCTGTGGCCGCCGGCGATCAGGTCGCCTGGCCGGGCCTGCGCCTCGATCCGGGCGAAGGCGGCCGAGAGGCTGGGCGTGCCCAGCTTCTGCATCAGGTTCTGGCGTTGCGAGCGCCACAGGCGAAGGCGCTGCCAGGGTGACAGAGCGGTTTCCGGGCGCAGGGTGTCTGGCAGGTAGAAGACGCGGCGGCCGGCGAAGGCCTCGCCCAGCATGAGCAACAGGCTCTTGGAGCCGCTCTTGGGCACGCGCACGCAATGGATCAGGGCGTCTTCGCTCACACACCCCCGCTAGCAGACATACCCGTCAATGGAAAACAGACGGACCGTGAGACAATCAGGCGGCGGCGGCCCGGTAGGCGGGGTTGCGCACATAGAGTCCGGGACGGCCGGTCACCGGGCGGAAGGCCTCGGTGCTGCCTTCGGTGGTCTCGCCCTCGCCGAGGATCAACAGGCCATCGGCCGGCAGCAGGGCCGCCAGGCTTTCCAGCACACGCCGGCGATAGGGGGCGTCCATCATGTTCAGCACGTTGCGGCAGAAGATGACGTCGAAGCGGCCCATGACGGTCAGGTCGGCGATCAGGTTGACCCGCCGCCAGCGCACCCGCTGGCGGATGCGGGGGGTCAGGCGCCAGTTGTCCTCGACCTTCTCGAAATGCTGCAGAAGCTTGCGGATCGGCAGGCCGCGCTGGACCTCGAACTGGGTGTAGAGCCCCGACTGGGCCTTCTCCAGCGAGCGTTCCGACAGGTCGGAGCCATAGATCTCCACCTTGGTCCCGGGCGGCAGGCCTTCAGCCTCCTCGGCGATCATCGCCAGGCTGTAGGCCTCCTGGCCGGAGCCGCAGGCGCAGCTCCACACCCGGATCGGATCATTGCCGCGCAGGCGGGCCAGGGTCGGCAGCAGTTCCTTGCTGAAGGTCGCGTAGGGGGCGCGGTCGCGGAAGAAGCCGGTCTCGCCCTGGGCCAGGGCCTCGACCACCGCCCAGATCAGCTTCTCCTCGCGCAGCGAGCGCAGGGCGGCGGCCATCTCCGGAATGCCGGGGAAGTTCTCGCGCCGGGCCAGGGGGCCAAGCCGGCTCTCGATCAGGTAGGTCTTGGACGGGTCGATCTTGAGGCCGGCGCGGGCGCGTGCCAGGGCGAGGAACAGCTCGATATCCTGAGGGCTCATACCAGGCCCGCCTCGGCGAACTTCGCCTCGATGATGTCGCCGTCGAAGGGCTTCATGATGTATTCGGAGGCCCCGGCGTCCAGCGCCTCGCGGATGCGATCCGGCTCGGTCTCGACACTGCAGAAGACGACCTTGGGCGTCCCGCCGTCGGGCTCGGCGCGCAGCAGCCGCAGGAAGTCGATGCCGTTCATCACCGGCATGTTCCAGTCGAGCAGGATGGCGTCGGGCATGGCCGCGCGGCACCAGGCGAGCGCCTCCATCCCGTCGGCGGCCTCGGCGATTTCAAAGCCAAGGTCCTCCAGGATGCGGCGGGCTACCTTGCGGATCACCCGGCTGTCATCGACGACGAGACAGGTCTTCACGGCGTTGGAACGCTCCTCTTGAACCTTCTGTTGTGGGGCGCGTCGGTTAAGAGAGGGTGGAGGCCGTTAAGAATTTAAGCGCGAAGCGCGTCCTTCTCCCGACAAGCGGGAGAAGGACAAGTTAGGCTGGCACCCACGCCGCCAGGGTCAGCTTCTCATCCCCCGCTTCGACCGCCACCTGCCCCCCCGCCTGGGCGACCAGGCTGTGGACGTAGAAGGCCTGGATCCAGGCGCCGCCCATGGCCTCGCCCTTGGGCTTGCCGAGCAGGCCGCCGGCGACCTCGGGCTTGAGGCGGATGCGCGGGCCGGTTCCCTCGACGCTGAGGGCCATACGGCCGCCGGCCTCGACCACCCGGGCGGTGACCGACCCGCCGGTCGGCAGGGCGGTTCCGGCGATCTGGCAGAGGTTGAGCAGGGTCCGGGCGGCCGGCTTGTTTAGGCTGGCGGGGGCGACCTCCCAGACCAGGGTCGACTTCATGTGGCCGAACACGCTCTGGGCCAGGGTCTCCAGGTCACGGGCGTCGAACACCTCGACCGTCGAGGCCGAGCCGAAGGCGGCGCGGCAGAAGGCCAGCAGGTCGGCCAGCTTGCGGGCGCTCTGGGCGATCAGGGCCATGGCGTCCTCGCGCATGTCCTGGGCGGTCGGGTCGTCGAGCAGGTCGAGGCCCGAGACGATGGCGCTGGCCGGGCTGATGAAGTCGTGACAGAGCCGCGCCGCCAGCTGGGCGGCCAGATCGACCGGGTCGGTGATCAGGGTGGCGTCGTCTTTGGGCAGGGCTTCGGCGGCGTCGGTCATGGCCGGAGTCTAGCGGTGATTTGGCCGCCGAGCCAACGGCCCGGCGACCGCACCTGAGGATCAGGCCGCCTTCCTTGTGGAGGGTTGGGCTATGAGAGCCTCCGGCAGGCACTCCAGGCCGATCAGGGTCTCGCGAACAGCCGCCTCGAGCGAGGTGTGCGGTTCCTCGCCGAGGAACTGGACCAGGCGGGCGTTCTCCAGCTGCACCGGCGCGGTCCAGAAGCCGCGCATCTCGACCAGTTCGCGCATCGTCTCGTTGAACGGTGCGGCCAGGGGCAGGACCGACCAGGGCAGGGCGCGGACGGGAATGCGCGGGTTGCCAACGACGCGGCGGATGGCGTCGGTGATCTCCGTCCCCGTTGCGTCCCACTGGCCGGCGAAATGGAAGCGGGCGAAGGGGCTGAGCTCGGCTTCCCGCATCGCCAGCCGGGCAAAGGTTTCGGCGACGTCCGGCAGGTAGGCCCAGGCATGGCCGACGCCGGCCCGGCCAGGGGTCGTGATGGCGGTCACCGGCTTGCCGGGCGTGACCAAGCCCTGGTTGAACCAACCGTTGCCAGGCCGGGGACCGAAATAGTCGCCGGCGCGCAGGACCAGCGAACGCACGCCCTCATGGGCAGCCGCCTCCAGCCGCGCCTCCATGGCCTTGCGAATGGCGCCCTTGCGGGTGGCGGGGTTCTGCGGGGCTTCCTCGTGCAGGAGGGGGAAGGCGTCCGGACCGTAGTTGTAGATGGTGCCCGGCAGCAGCAGGCGGGCGCCGCTGGTCCGGGCGGCCGTCAGGCTGCTCTCAAGCATCGGCAGGACCAGTCGGTTCCAGCCCTTGTAGCCAGGCGGGTTCACGGCATGGACGATGAGGTTCGCGCCCTGCGCCGCCTCGCTAACCGCCCTGGCGTCGAGGGCGTCGCCGGGCCGCCAGTCGAACTCGGGCCGACCCTGAGCTCCGGCGGCCGGATTGCGGGCCAGGGCGCGGATCGCCCAGCCGTGGCGGGCCAGGGCGTCGGCGGTCTCGCCGCCGATGCCGCCTGTAGCGCCGAGGATCAATGCTGTTCTGGTCATGTCTGGGTCTCCTTCGATGAGGAAGATGCCTCGGGCCTGCATGGAAAAAAATTGCCCAACCCTGA
This sequence comes from Caulobacter sp., assembly GCA_044377925.1. Classification (GTDB taxonomy): domain Bacteria; phylum Pseudomonadota; class Alphaproteobacteria; order Caulobacterales; family Caulobacteraceae; genus Caulobacter. The sequence continues at coordinate 7,766 of JBILYE010000114.1, forward strand.
CGATCCGCTAGTCTGAAATGTATGAGCCAACCCGAAACCGACTGGGAAGGCCAGCGCGCCTTCCTGGCTGTGCTGGAGACCGGCAGCCTCTCGGGCGCCGCCCGCGCCCTGTCGGTGGCCCAGCCCACGGTGCGCCGCCGGATCGAAGCGCTGGAGGCCAGCGTCGGCGCGGCCCTCTTCACCCGCTCGCCGGGCGGCCTGGCTCCTACGCCGGCTGCCGTCCTGCTCGGCGACCACGCCCGGGCCATGGCCTCTGCCGCCGCCGCCTTTACCCGCGCCGCCAGCGCCGAGGCCCAGGCGGAGGCCGGCACGGTGCGCATAACCGCCAGCGAGATCGTCGCGGTCGAGGTGCTGCCGACCATTCTCGCCAACTTCCAGGAGCAGCATCCCGGCATCGTTCTGGAGCTCGGGGTCGGCAACCGCAGCGAGGACCTGCTGCGACGCGAGGCCGACATCGCCGTGCGCATGGCCCCGCCCCGGCAGGAGGCGCTGCTGGCGCGCCATGTCGGGGCGATCCCCCTTGGCCTGTTCGCTCACCGCCGGCTGATTGCGCGTTACGGCATGCCGGCCACGATCGACGACCTTCGCGGCCTGCCGTTGGTCGGCTTCGAGCACGCCCCGCCCTTTGCCGACCGCCTCGCCGAGGCCGGCCTGCGCGTCGCCACCGGCGACTTCAGCTTCCGGACCGACAACGACCTGGCCCAGCTGGCCGCCATCCGGGCCGGGGTGGGGTTCGGCATCTGCCAGATCGCCCTGGGGCGGCGGCATGGCGACCTGGTCCATCTGCTCGCCAGCGATTTCCGCTATCCGCTCGACACCTGGGTCGTGATGCATGAGGACCTCAAGGGCCTGCGCCGCATGCGGCTGGTGTTCGACGCCCTGGTCGAGGGGATGAGCGCCTATCTTGGCGAAACCTGAACGCTTGGCGCGGCGGCGGGAACCGCCTAGAGCCTTCAGCCCATGGCGCTCCGCGACCCTTTTCTTGAGCCCGGCGCCCTGGTGCGGCATCCGGGTCGGCCGGACTGGGGCCTGGGTCAGGTGCAGTCCTGCATCGGCCACAGGGTGACGGTGGATTTCGAACAGGCCGGCAAGCAGGCGCTGGATACGCGCAGTATCCGGCTGGACGTGGTGGACGAGGGAGAGGTCGAGTGAGCAGTGATCCGGAAAACATCGGCGCCGTGCTGGCCGATTTCGTCGAGGAAGCCGGCCGGCTGATCCTGCCCCTGTGGCGCACGGCCCTGACCGTCGACGCCAAGGCCGATGACAGCCCGGTCACCGAGGCCGACCGCCAGGGCGAGATCCTGATCACCCGCCTGCTCAAGGCGCGGTTCCCGGAGATCCCGATCATCGGCGAGGAGCATGCCTCCGAGTACGGCACGCCGGACGAAATCGGCCCTCGCTTCTTCCTGGTCGACCCGGTGGACGGCACCAAGGCCTTCGTACGCGGCGACCCCAGCTGGACGGTCAATATCGGCCTGATCCAGGACCGCCACCCGGTGGCCGGCGCGGTCTGCATGCCGGCCAGCGGCGAGACCTGGTACACCTCGGCGTCCGGCGCCCTGAAGCGCATCCATGGCGCGCCGGCCCAGGCCTGCCGAGTGCGACCCTGGCCGCAGGGCCAGGCCGTGGCCCTGATCAGCCACACCATGAAGGAAGAGACGACCCGCAAGCTGGCCGAGACCTACAGGTTCGACACCACGCTGGCGATGGACAGTTCGGTGAAGCTCTGCCGGATCGCCGAGGGATCGGCCGACATCTATCCGCGCCACGGACCGACCAGCGAATGGGACATCGCCGCCGCTCAGGCGGTGCTGGCGGCCGCCGGTGGCACGGTGCTGACCCCCGACGGCGCGCCCTTCCTCTATGGCAAGGCGGACGAGCAGTTCCGCAACGGCTGGTTCGTGGCGCGGGGCGGTTGAACGGACGTGCGTCCTTCGACACGCCCGCTGTGCGGGCTACTCAGGATGACGAACAACAGTGCAATCCACCCAAGATCGTCATCCTGAGTGGCGGCCGCGGGCCGCGTTTTGAAGGACGCAAACCCGCTACCGCTTCGGGGCCTTGGACAGCTGGTCTTCGCGCCAGCCGATTTCCTGCTCGATGATCTCCTCCGATGCGATGCCGGCGAAGTCCTCCGGTTCGAAGAAGCGGCGCAGTTCGATGGCGCAGTCGACGTCGCCGTCCTTGAAGTCGGGACGCGGAACCTTCGACAGCCACACCAGGGCCTCGTCCCAGTCCTTGACGTTCAGCACCCAGTAGCCGCCGATCAGCTCCTTGGTCTCGGCGAACGGCCCGTCGGTGATCACCCGCTTGCCGTTCTTGCAGCCCAGCCGCGCCCCTTTGGATGACGGATGCAGGCCCGCCCCATCGACCAGCACGCCGGCGGCGATCAGCTCGTTGTTGAAGACGCCCATCTCCTCCACCTGCTCGGCCGTCGGCATGGCGCCGGCTTCGGTCTCGGCGGTCGCCTTGACGATCATCAGAACGCGCAGGGTCTTCACTCCCGTTGGAGGCCTTCAAACGGCCGGTTCGCCCTCGGGACGAACGGCTGCGGCGCTGGCCGACATTCTTTCTTTGAAGTTTTTCAGACCCGTTTGACCGACAGGATCTTCACGTAGGTGGCCAGCATCTGGCCGACCATGGCCGGGCTGTCGGCCTTTTGCGACTTGGGCATGACCAGGATGCGCTTGATGATGTCCATGCCTTCGACCACCTGACCGAAGGCGGCGAAGCCCGCATTGTCGCCGGTGGCGGCCGGGTTGGCGTCGAGATAGCCGGCGTCGCCGACGCAGATGAAGAAGTCGCTGGTCCCCGTGCCCGGCGCATAGCGGGCCAGGCTGACCGTGCCGTCGACATGTTTCAGGCCGGTCTGGGTGGTCGGCTCGTGGGCCACCGGCGGGATCGGTTTGCCGGGTTTTGCGCCGCCTTGGACCAGGCCCATCAGCGGGTTGGAAGACACCGCCATGCCCCGATAGATCTCGCCGCCGTTGTAGCGGCCGGCGTCGACGTATCTCAGGAAGTTGGCCACCGTCAGCGGGGCCTTGTCGGCGAGGAGGTCCAGCAGCAGCGGGCCTTCGCCCGTGGTCATGGTCACCCGGACGATGCCTGGCGTGGCTGTCTGGGCGAAGGCCGGCGTCGCGGAGGCGGCGGCGAGACCGGTCAGGACGGTGCGGCGGTGCATGCGGCTCTCCGGAAGGCTTTCAAAGTCTACAAGCTCGACGGTCTACGCGCCAATCCCCTGTCCCTGAAGCGGGCAGTGCCGTCGCGCGCCCCTCGAGAGGGCAGGGAGCGCTCCGGCGTCCCGGCCATGGGGGCTGGCTATTTCCGGATGTTGGCGATGATCTGGGCCGCGAAATCCACGTCCGCCTCGGTGTTGCGGAAGCTGGGGGTCAGGCGGACGTGGCGGGTCGAATAGGGCGCCGCCGAGCCGATCACCTTGGAGCTGCGCATCCGCCGCACCACGCCGTCCGCCGAGAGGCCCGGCAGGTCGAAGCTGACGATGCCGGCGCTCAAGGACGGGTCCATTGGCGTGCGCAGCACCACATGCGGCATCTGCCTGAGCGCCAGTTTCAGCCGGCTGGCCAGGCTCCGGGTCCGCGCCGCAATCGCCGCCTTGCCGACCATGCCATGGAAGGCGAAGGCCTCGCTCAGGGCCCAGACATGCTCGAAGGCCTTGAAGCCGCCCGGGGTCATCCGCGCCCCGGTGGTCGCGCCGGGATCGTAGTTGCCCAGCCAGGCGCCGTAGGCGTTGGGGGCCAGGAAGCTGGGGATGGTCGGCTCGAAGCGGGCCAGGCTCTCGGGCCGGAAGTAGACCACACCGGTGCCGCGCGGACCGAACAGCCATTTGTGACAGCCGGCGGCCAGAACGTCGGCCCCTAGTTGGTCAAAGGTAATGTCCTCGACCCCGAAACCATGCACGCCATCGACGATCAACAGCACTTTTCTCGAC
>JBILYE010000115.1:0-11678 GCA_044377925.1 Caulobacter sp.
GTCAAGGGAATCAAACCCGGCCAGACCCCGCCCGAAGGCCTGAAGGTCGTCGCCCAGAGCGCTGATGTGATCATCGCCTCGATCCGCCCGCGCTCCATCGAGACCACCCACGCCATCTGCGCCGGCAAGGCCTTCGCCCAGGACCCGCTGTTCGTCGAGGCCCCGCTGCCGCCGCCGAAGTGGCCCCGCTGGCTGCGCCTGTCGCCCAAGATCTGGGGCTTTCTGGCCCGGGTGAACTGGGTGCTGACCGACAAGCACGACGAGGTCGAGACCCACCGCCAGGCTGAACAACGCGCCGCAGAGGCCGCCCGCATGGTCGCCTCCATGGCCGATCAGGGCCAGGACGTGCTGATCGTCGCCCACGGCTATTTCAACCAGCGTGTCGGCGCGGCCCTGCGCCGTCAGGGCTGGCAGTGCGTGCAGGACCAGGGCTTCCGTTACTGGTGCGCACGGAAGTTTGTGCGCCCCTGAGGCGGCGACAGCGTTCAAACGAAATTGACCATCTTCCGTCGTTGCCGGGTTTCGTTCCCCTCTCTACGGTGCCCGCTTTCCCGCAGGACGCGACATGACCGACACCGCCGCCATAGACGCCCTCTCTTTCGAGGACGCCCTCAAGGAACTGGAGCGCATCGTCCAGACGCTGGAGTCGGGCCAGGCGCCGCTGGAGGAATCGATCAGCGTCTATGAGCGCGGCGCGCTCCTGAAGGCGCATTGCGAGAAGAAGCTTGAAGCCGCCCGCCTGCGCGTCGAGAAGGTCGTGCTGGCCCAGGGCGCGCCGACCGGCGTCGAACCGGCAGAGTTCGGTTGATGAGCATGAGCCTCGACCGCCGGATCGCCGAGGCGGCCGATCTCGTCACCGTGGCGCTGGACGCGCTGCTGCCGCGCGCTGACGGGCCGGAAGGTCGCCTGACCGAGGCCATGCGCTATGCGGCGCTGGGGCCAGGCAAGCGGCTGCGGCCCTTCTTCGCGCTGGAAACCGGCAAGATGTTCGATCTTCCGGAGCGGCCGGTCCTGCGTGCCGCCTGCGCGCTGGAATGCATCCACGCCTACAGCCTGGTGCATGACGACCTGCCCTGCATGGACGACGACGACATGCGCCGGGGCCGTCCCACCGTGCATATCGAATACGACGAGGCGACCGCCGTGCTGGTTGGGGACGCGCTGCAGAGCGCCGCCTTCGAGATCATGGCCCATCCTGACACCCATCCGGACGGCGCCGTTCGCGCCGAACTGGTTCGCAAGCTGGCCCATGCTTCCGGCGCCCAGGGCATGGCCGGCGGCCAGATGATCGACATCCTGGGCGTGCGCGATGACCTCGGCGGCGTGGCCCGCATGCAGCGGCTGAAGACGGGCGCCCTGATCGCCTACGCCTTCGAGATTCCCCTGGTCATGGCCCACGCCCAGGAGGGCGAGCGACACGCCCTGATGGGCTTCGCCCAGGATCTGGGCCTGGCCTATCAGATCGTCGACGACGTGCTCGACGCCGAGGGCGATCCGGCGACCATGGGCAAGGCGACCGGCGGCAAGGACGCCGCCAAGGGCAAGGCCAACTACGTCACCCTGCTGGGGCTCGACGCCGCCAAGGAGCGGGTCGAACTGCTGGCGGAACAGACCCGGGCGCACCTCGACGGGTTTGGCGAGCGGGCTGCGGTGCTGCGGGAGTCGGTTGATTTCGTGCTCGGACGCCGGAACTAGGCCGGCAGTTCCCTTTCCGAAGTGGCTGATCTTCATCTTCTGCACGAGGAATTCTCACGAATCCGCCAGCCTTTGGTTTGCAGCGCCCGCTGCGGACGCTAGTTTGCAGGTTCAGAGGCGCGCGACAGACCGCGCCGTCATGGACTGCGCTCTAGATGCCCCCTGTGACCCCGTTGCTCGATACCGTCGCCTCGCCGGCGGACACCCGCGACTTCAGCATCCCCCAGCTCAAGCAATTGGCCGAAGAGGTCCGGGCCGAGACGATCGAGTCCGTTTCCGTCACCGGAGGCCACCTTGGGGCCGGCCTGGGCGTAGTTGAGCTGACCGTGGCGTTGCACCATGTGTTCGAAACGCCCAGGGACATCGTCATCTGGGACGTCGGCCACCAGGCCTATCCCCACAAGATCCTCACCGGACGCCGCGACCGCATGCGCACCCTGCGCCAGGGCGGCGGCCTCTCGGGCTTCACCAAGCGGGCCGAAAGCGAATACGACCCCTTCGGCGCGGCCCATGCGGCGACCTCGATCTCGGCGGCGCTCGGCTTCTGCGCGGCGCGCGACGCCAAGGGCGACAACAACAAGGTCGTCGCCGTGATCGGCGACGGCTCGATGAGCGCCGGCATGGCCTATGAGGCGATGAACAACGCCGCCGAGACCACCGGCCAGATCATCGTCATCCTCAACGACAACGACATGTCCATCGCCCCGCCCGTCGGCGGCATGAGCGCCTATCTGGCCCGCGTGGTGTCGTCGGGCGGCTACCAACAGCTGCGCAACCTCGGCAAATCGATGAGCCGGGTCTTCCCCAAGAGCCTGCAGGAAGCGGCCCGCAAGGCCGAGGAATTCGCCCGCGGCATGGTCACCGGCGGCACCTTCTTCGAGGAGCTGGGCTTCCAGTACGTCGGCCCCATCGACGGCCATGATCTCGATGCGCTGATCCCGGTGCTGCAGAACGTCCGCGAGATGAACAAGCCGGTGCTGGTTCACGTCGTGACCCAGAAGGGCAAGGGCTATGCCCCGGCCGAGAGCGCCGACGACAAATACCACGGCGTCGTCAAGTTCAACGTCGTCACCGGTGAACAGGCCAAGGCCGCCGCCGGTCCGCCCAGCTACACCAAGGTCTTCGCCCAGGCCCTGGTCAAGGAAGCGGAGAAGGACAACCGGATCATCGCCGTGACCGCCGCCATGCCGTCGGGCACCGGTCTCGACATCTTCCAGAAGGCCTTCCCCAAGCGCTGTTTCGATGTCGGCATCGCCGAGCAGCACGCGGTGACCTTCGCCGCCGGCCTCGCCGCCGACGGCATGAAGCCCTTCTGCGCCATCTATTCGACCTTCCTGCAGCGCGGCTACGACCAGGTGGTGCACGACGTCGCCATCCAGCGTCTGCCCGTGCGCTTCGCCATGGACCGCGCCGGCCTGGTCGGCGCCGATGGCCCGACCCATGCCGGCAGCTTCGATGTCGGCTTCATGGGCGCTCTGCCCGGCATGATTCTGATGGCCGCCGCCGACGAGGTCGAACTGGCCCGCATGGTCGCCACCGCCGCGGCCATCGACGACCGGCCGAGCGCCTTCCGTTACCCGCGCGGCGAGGGCATGGGCCTGGACATGCCGCTGGTCAACGAGCCGCTCGAGATTGGCAAGGGCCGGGTGGTGCGTGAGGGCACGGCCGTGGCGCTGGTCTCCTTCGGCACCCGCCTGCAGGAAACCCTCAAGGCCGCCGACCTGCTGGCGGCCCGCGGTCTGTCCGCGACCGTTGTCGACGCCCGCTTCGCCAAGCCGCTGGACGTCGATCTGCTTCTGCGGCTGGCCCGCGAGCATGAGGCGCTGGTCACCATCGAGGAAGGCGCCATGGGCGGCTTCGGGGCCTTCGTGCTGCAGGAACTGGCGGCGCATGGCGCGCTGGATCGTGGCCTGAAGGTCCGTACCCTGGCCTTGCCTGACGTTTTCCAGGACCAGGACAAGCCCGATCTGATGTATGCCCAGGCAGGCCTCGATGCGGCCGGCATCGCCGGCGGCGCGCTCAGCGCCCTTGGCCTGGACAATGTGGCCACGGCCGGTCGCCGGGCCTGAGGGGAAGAGTGATGCGTAAACAGGTCCTGCAGGCGGGGGTGGTCGTCGTCATCGCTATGGCGATGAGCGGCTGCGTCACCCATCGCAACCGGGTCTATGAGCCGATCCGCGAGGGCCTGGACGACATGAAGGGCAAGGACGTGGCGGTGGTCTACCGCACGCTCGGCCTGCCGGACCGCAAGGAGACGGTCGGGCGCAAGATGATGTTCGTCTGGAACAAGACCCGCTGCGATGTGCTGGTCCAGACCGATCTGCAGGGTCTGGTCGAGGAATCCACCCTGGTCGGCAAGCCCGGCGCCTGCAAATGGGTGCGCGACGCCATGGTCGACTACAAGGCCCGCGAAGCCTACCGCCCCACCTAGCCCTTGCGGCCCGGCCCTTGAGTCGTCAGCCTGCCCTCCAGTCTTGTCTGGAGGGGATATCTCATGGCGATCAGTGACAGGTTCGGCGGCGGCGCCGGCAACATCGGCCGCACGGTGCTGATGATCGGGGCTCTGGTGCTTCTGCTGGCCGGGGCCGGCTGCACCGTTACCGCCTGCAGCACCACGGTCGAGAGCGGCGAGGCCGGCATCAAGACCACCAAATTCGGCGAAAACCCCGGCGTCCAGCTGACCGAGCTGCGGCCGGGCTGGCATTGGAAGGGCCTGGGCGAGGACATCATCGTCTACCCCACCCGCCAGCGCACCTACAGCTACACCCGCGAGCCCAACAGCGACGGCAAGGAGAACGAGGAAATCGCCTTCGCCGACCAGACCGGCCTGCCGATGACCGCCGACGTCAACCTGACCATCCGGGTGCGCGACGACCGGGCCGCCGACCTCTACGCCCGCTGGCGCCAGCCGTTCGACGACCTTCTCGACGGCCAGATCCGCAATGATGTTCGCTCGGCCATCGCCAAGGAGACCGAGCAGGTGCCGGTGTCCTGCAATCTCAACCCGGTGGCCACTGGCTCGGGCGTTTCGCCGACTCCGGCCGCCAATCAGCCGCCGTGCACCGGCTCGCTGATGGGCGCTGGTCGTCAGATGGTCATCCAGAAGGCCTTCCAGCGCGTTCGCAACAAATGGGCGACCGAGGGCGTCGAGATCAGCCAGATGGAATGGGTCGGCACCATCCGCTACCCGGCCAGCGTCACCGCCGCCGTCGAGGCCCGCACCCAGACCGAGCAACGCACCCTGGCCGCCCAGCAAAAGGCCGCCGAAGCGCGGGCGAACGCCGAGGCTGCCATCGAGACGGCGCGCGGCATCGCCGAATCGACCCGCCTGCGCGGCGAGGCGCTGCGTGCCAATCCGGAGATCATCGAGCAGATCTACGCCGAGCGGTCACAGGGCCTTTGTCCGCCCAAGGCTTCAACCTGCATCCTGGGGCAGGGCGCCTGGGGCCTGGTGCCGCAACAGGGACAGTAGTCCCTGACCGTCACGCCTTGCAGGTGGCGAAGAACTTCGTGATCTGCGGGCGGTCCGCGCTGACGGAGGGCAGCTTCATGGCGGACTTGCCCTGCATCACGCTGATGTCGCCGGTCCGGGCAAAGCTGGCCAGGACCGGATCGGTGGCCTTGGCGCCGGCTTCCAGGAAGTGGCCTTGACCCATGCTGGGGGTGGCGACGGCGGGCAGGACGGTCTCCGTCTTGCCGGATTTCAGCACGATGGCCGGCGACGGGCTCATCGATGAGGTGGAGACCCGCACCTCGCCGGACGCCGGCTGGCAGCTCAGCATCAGGGCGACGTTGTCTGAATTGGGCGGGCCATAGGCCAGCTTGGCGCCTTCCTCGGGCGTTTCATGAAGCGACCAGCCCATGTCGCCGGCCACATAGGCCTGACCGTGCATACAGCTGCCGAGCAGCAGCAGCGAAGCGGTCAGGGCGGTGATGGCGACAGTGCGGTTCATGATCAAACGCCTCCCTTCGTTATCCCCAACGCGGAGAGGGCGCGATCGGTTCAGCCCGGCGGCAGAATCTGCCGGGCGCCCGGCGGGTTGGTTCCCGCCGTGGCCTTTTTGAACCCGTGGTACGCGGCCCCCCGGCCTTAACTCAGTGTCTCATCGTCAGAACGGCGTGAAAGTCTCGATCAACGCCTGCCCGCCGGGGGTCTTCTGGACCCGGCTCTGGTCGCCGCGGCCGCCGTAGGAAATGCGGGCTTCGGCGATCTGGGTGTGTTTGATGGTGTTGGCGGCGCTGATGTCGGCGGGGCGAACGATCCCCGACACGGTCAGGCGGCGGACCTCGTTGTTGGTCTTCACCTCCTGGACGCCCTGGATGACCAGGTTGCCGTTGGGCAGGATGCCGGTGACGACGGCGGCGACCGTCAGGTTGATCTTCTCGGCCCGCGCCACCGCGCCGGCGCCGGTCGAGCCGGTGTTGACGTTGGTCTCGATGGCGTTGGCGGGGTCAAAGCCGCCCGGGAACAGCTGGCCCAGGCTCCCTTCCAGGCCGAAGAAGTGCGGCAGGCCCGCCTTCATGCCGGTGGTCCGGGTGGCGCTGGTGGTGTTCTGGGTCTGGGCGCTGTCGTCGATGTCGATGTTGACGGTCAGGATATCGCCGATCCGCCCCGCCCGCTGGTCGTTGAAGAAGGCGCGGGCGCCGGTGCGCCACAGGCTGTTGGCCGAGCCGGCCTGCGGCGGCTCCTGCCGCACGTCGACAAAGGTCTGGGTCGAAGGCGCCAGCTGCGAAGGATAGCCGACCGGGGCCAGTTGCGGCCCGAGAAGGGCGTCCTTGGTGTCGTTGATCGTCGAGGCGCAGGCGGCCAGCGGGATCAGGGCGGTGATGGCGAGCAGGGTCTTGCGCATGGGGAACGGCCTCTAGCGAGCGGCGAACTGATTGGCGGCGGCAGCTTTCAGCGCCTGGGCCTGCGGACCGGCGGCGGCTTCGCCGGGGCCAGTTGCGATGGCCTCGATGAGTTTCTTCGAGGACGGGTTCTGGAGGGTGAAGGTGTCACCCCGGGCGGCGGCCTTCATGGCCTTGCCCTGCATGGTCAGGGTGACGAAACCGTCGGACCAGGTGACGGTGACCGTCTCGCCGGCCTTGATGACCTGCGGCGCCGAAACATCGCGTCCGCTGACGACCGCGCCTTCGCGCAGCGGGCGCCTGGCCGCCAGTCCGATGACCAGGTCGGCGTCGCGCGGGGCGTCGGCCGGGGCGCTGGCGGCCTTGGCCCAGACCAGATCGGTCGGCTGCACGATCTCGCCGGCGCTCAGGGACCGCGAATAGGTCAGCACATCGACATTGCCGCGCGCCGCGACCGGCGCGGCGCCGGCCGGCCCACCGCCGCCACGCACGACGATGCGGCGAAAGCCCTGCGGATTGTCCCACTGCAGCCCGGCCCGGCGAGCCATGACCTGCACGGCCTGGGCGTCGAGCACGACGCTGGGGCCGCTGCGGCTGGCGATCAGGATGCCCCCGGCATTGCCTGCCCCGTCGAACAGGTCGCCGAGCGTCACCCTGCCGTCTGCGTCGGACACGTCGGCCCGCAGGGTGACCTGGCCCGCGAAGGCCGGGGCGGCGAAGGTCAGCGCGGCGACGGCGGCCAGGACGAGGGCGCGCATCCTATGACTTCACCTGGTTGGCGGCCTGCAGCATCTCGTCGGCCGTGGTGATGACCTTGGAGTTCATTTCATAGGCCCGCTGGGCGACGATCAGGGCGGTGATCTCGCTCACCGCATCGACGTTCGAGGCCTCTGTGTAGCCCTGCAGAAGGGTGCCGAAGCCGGTTGCGCCGGGGTTGCCGGTGATCGCCTCGCCCGAAGAGCCGGACTGCATGAACAGGTTGTCGCCGATGGCCTCCAGGCCGGCCTCGTTGATGAAGTTGGCCAGTTCCAGCTGGCCGACGACTTCCGGCGTGGCGACGCCTTCCTTGGTGGCCTGCACCTGGCCGGTCTTGGAAATGGTGATGTCGACGGCGTCCTGCGGCACGGTCACCTGCGGCTGCACCAGGTAGCCATCCTCTGTGACCATCTGGCCCTGGTCGTTGAGGGCCAGGTTGCCGGCCCGGGTGTAGGCCGTCTCGCCGCTGGGCAGCAGAACCTGCAGGTAGCCCCGGCCCTGAATGGCCACGTCATAGCGGTTGTCGGTGCGCGTCGCCGTGCCCTGCGTGGTGATGCGATAGGTGCTGCCGGCCTTGACGCCGCCGCCGATCTGCACGCCGGTCGGCACCACCGTGCCCTGGTCCGACGACTGCGTCCCGGCCCGCTCCAGGCTCTGGTAGAGCAGGTCCTGGAACTCGGCCCGCTGACGCTTGAAGCCAACGGTGTTCATGTTGGCGATGTTGTTCGAGATCACCTCGACGTTCAGCTGTTGGGCCGACATGCCGGTGGCGGCGGTGCGAAGCGCTTGCATCGGTCTCTACTCCTAAGCGACCCGGCCCAGGCGCTCGACGGCGCGCTTGGACAGGTCGGCGGTGTTTTCAATGGTCCGGACCACGCTTTCGTAGGCGCGGCTGACCTCGATCATCCGGGTGATCTGCAGGATCGGATTGACGTTGCTGCCTTCCAGCATCCCCTGGCGGAGGCGGCTGGCGGTGTCGGGGGTCGGCTCGGCGTTGGAGGTGTTCTTCAGCAGGTTGCCGCGGTCCTTGGCCAGAACCGAGCGGTCGTCGAACAGGAAGATCCCGACCTTGCCGACCTTCTCGCCGGCCTGGCTGACGGTGCCGTCCTGGGCGATGGCGACCGGGCCCTTGGCGGGATCAAGGATGATCTCGCCGCTCTCGCCCTGCACGGCGTCACCGTCCTGGGTGGTCAGCTTGCCTTCCGGCGACAGGGTGAAGCGGCCGTCGCGGGTGAAGCGGTCACCGGCAGCGGTGTCGACCTTGAAAAAGCCCTTGCCCTCGATGCCGAGGTCGAAAGTCGCACCCGTGGTGCGCATCGAGCCTTGGGTGAAATCGCGGGCGACGCCGTCGTCGAGCACGAACTTCACGGGGTTCGGACCATCCGACATGTGGGCCGGCCGCGCTGGCTCGGTGCGGACCATCAGGTTCTCGACCTTGAAGCCCGTGGTGTCGGCGTTGGCGATGTTGTTGGCGATGATGTCCATCTCGCGGCGCAGCGTCATCTGGCGCGAGAGGCTGACGTAGAGCGTGTTGTCCAACTTGCCTCTCCCGTTAACAGCCGCGACCGAGCGTCGCTCCCGACGGCATGCCTGCAAACTCCGGGCCAACTCGAAAAAGACAATGAAAACAGCAAATAAGAAGGTTAACGCGGGCCTCCCGGCTATTTCTGCCGGGCGCCGTCATTGGTGGCTGCGAACCCATCCTTAACCAACTGGCCCCAGTAAGGACTCACGCGCGGTGCAAATGTGAGCTCGAGACAAAGTGTCCAAGGACAAGGCCAAGGAAGCTGAGGCGCCCCAGGAGGGCGTTGAAGGCGAGGACGGCGCTCCGGCCAAGAAGAAGCCGAAGCTGATGATGCTGATCATCGCCGGCGTCGGCGCCCTGGCGATTCTCGGCGGCGGCGGGGCCGGCGCCTACTTCATGTTCCTCAAGCCCAAGCCCGCCGGCGAGCACGGCGAGGCGGCGAAGGAGAAGAAGAAGGAAAAGAAGGCTGAAAAGGGGGGCAAGGACGGCAAGCCCCAGCCGGGCGACCCCGTCATCAAGGAAGGCCCCGACGGCGTGGTCTTCTACACCCTGCCCGACATCCTGGTGAACCTGCAGACCTCCGACGGCCGCCCGGCTCACCTCAAGCTCAAGCTGACCTTCGAGCTGCCCGACGAAGAGGTGGCGAACGATCTGACTCCGGACATGCCGCGCATGAACGACATGTTCCAGACCTTCCTGCGCGAACTGCGCCCCGAAGACCTGTCGGGCAGCCAGGGCAGCTACCAGTTGCGCATGGAGATCCTGCGCCGGGTCAACCTGCTGGCCGCCCCCAACAAGGTCAACGCCGTCCTCATCGAGGAGATGCTCATCCAGTAGCCGCAAGGCTGCCGGGGCAAATCCCATGACCGACGAAGCCGACGATCAAGAAGCTCTGGCCCAGTGGGCGGCGACCAATGCCGACGGCGCAGGCGCGCCCGCGGGCGCCGCCGACTGGGAGGCCGCCGAGGCCGAGAGCGAGGGCCTGATCGGCTCCGAACGCATCCTCAACCAGGACGAAATCGACAGCCTGCTCGGCTTCGATCTCTCCGACGAGGAGGGCGGCGAGCGCACCGGCATCCGGGCCATCATCAACTCGGCGCTCGTCTCCTACGAACGCCTGCCGATGCTGGAGATCGTCTTCGACCGCCTGGTGCGGTTGATGACCACCTCGCTTCGCAACTTCACCAGCGACAACGTCGAGGTCAGCCTCGACAACATCAGCTCGATCCGCTTCGGCGACTACCTCAACTCCATCCCGCTGCCGGCCATTCTGTCGGTGTTCCGGGCCGAGGAGCTGGACAACTACGGCCTGCTGACCGTCGACTCCAACCTCATCTACTCGATCGTCGACGTGCTGCTGGGCGGGCGCCGCGGCACCGCCGCCATGCGCATCGAGGGCCGCCCCTACACCACCATCGAGCGGGTGCTGGTCCAGCGGATGGTCGAGGTCGTCCTCGCCGACGCCAAGGCCGCTTTCGAGCCGCTGACCCCCGTGAACTTCGTCCTCGACCGTCTCGAGACCAACCCGCGCTTCGCCGCCATCGCCCGTCCCGCCAACGCGGCCATTCTGGTCAAGCTGCGCATCGACATGGAAGACCGCGGCGGCCGCATCGAGCTGCTGCTGCCCTACGCCACCCTCGAGCCCATTCGTAAGATGCTGCTGCAGCAGTTCATGGGTGAGAAGTTCGGCCGCGACAACATCTGGGAAAGCCACCTGGCCACCGAGCTGTGGACCACCCAGATGGAAGTCCGCGCCGTCCTCGACGAGCAGCAGACGCCGCTGTCCAAAGTCCTGAACCTGAAGGTCGGCGACACCCTCATGCTGAACGCTACGGCCGACAGCCTGGTCGAGCTGCGCGCCGGCCAGATCCCGCTGACCCGTGGCCGCATGGGCCGCCGCAACCATCACATCGCCATTCGCTGCGAGGCGCCGCTAGACCCGGCCGCCAAGCAGGCGGTCCAGAAGAGGCTGACATGAGCATCATCGCGCTTTCGATGAATATCCTGCTGGGCGGGCTGCTTGTCGGGGCCCTGATCATGGGCTGGCGGCTTGAGCGCCGCCTGAAAACCCTGCGGTCCGGCCACGACGACTTCGCGAAAGCCGTCGCCGACCTCGACAATGCCGCCTTGCGCGCCCAGTCCGCCCTGGTCTCCCTGCGCCTCGCCAGCCAGGAAGCTGAAGAGGGCCTCGCCGGCCGCATCGCCGAGGCTCATGAGCTGACCGCCGTTCTGGAACGGGCCGTCACCGAACGTCCCCGCCGCACCGGCGCGGTTGCCGAGCCGGCCCGCGACGACGACTGGCTGGATCGCCCGCTGCCGCCCATTCGCGAGCGCGCCGCCCCGGCCCGCTTCGAACCCCAGACCACGGCGCGCTCCCGCGCCCGCATCGACGACGACCTGTTCGAGCCCGAGCAACCCTCGGGCCGTCTGCGCGCCATTCCCGGAGGCCGCCTGTGAGCCGCATACCCCGTATTCTTCCCCTGGCCGGCGTCGCCGTGGCCGGGGTTCTGGCCGTCAACTTCATGGCCGGCGCCGACACCCTGCCCAAGATGCTCAGCGGCGCCAAAGCCTGGGCCGAAGGCACGGAGGGCAAGCCCGAGCAACCCAAGAGCGACATCGCCAAGGTCGCCGCGGCCAAGCCGGCCGTCTGCGCGCCCACGGCCGCCGAACTGGCCAAGGAAGCCGGGCTGTCGCCGTCGGAGCTGCGCATGCTGCAGGATCTGGGCGTGCGCCGTGACCAGCTGGACGCCCAGGAAGAGGGCTACGACACCCAGCTGCAGCTGATGGCCGCCGCCGGCCTGAAGCTCGACGCCAAGTTCAAGTCGATGGAAGTCCTCAAGAGCGACATCAAATC
>JBILYE010000339.1:0-2977 GCA_044377925.1 Caulobacter sp.
TGCTGGTCACCGCCGGGCCGACGGCCGAGGCGCTCGACCCTGTGCGCGTCCTGACCAACCGCTCCAGCGGCCGGCAGGGCTTCGAGATCGCCGGCGCCCTGGCGCGGCTGGGGGCGCGGGTCACCCTCGTCGCCGGCCCGGTCAGCCTGCCGACCCCGGCCGGCGTCACCCGCGTCGATATCGAGAGCGCCCGCGAGATGCTGGCCGCCTGTCAGGCCGCCCTGCCGGCCGACGCCGCCGTCTGCGTCGCCGCCGTCGCCGACTGGCGACCCGACGAGGCCTTCGGCATCAAGTTGAAGAAGGGCAAGGACGGGCCGCCGGCCATCACTCTGGTCGAGAACCCCGACATCCTCGCCACCCTGGCCGCCCACTCGCCACAGCGGCCGAAGATCGTGGTCGGCTTCGCGGCCGAGACCAACGATGTCGAGATGCACGCCAGGGCCAAGCTGACCCGCAAGGGCTGCGACTGGATCGTCGCCAACGACGTCACCCAGCCGGGCGTCATGGGCGGAACCGAGAACGCGGTGATGATCGTCAGCAAAGCCGGCGTCGAGCGCTGGGAGCGCGCCGGCAAGGATGAGGTGGCGATGAAGATCGCCCAACGTATCGCCAAGGATATCCTGTGACCCCCACCATACCCGTCGTTCAGCTGGACCACGCCCGGGGCCTGCCGCTGCCCGCCTACGAGACCGCGCTGGCCGCCGGCATGGATCTGCGCGCCGCCGTTCCTGACGAAGCGCCGCTGACCCTGGCCCCGATGGCCCGGGCCATGGTCCCGACCGGCCTCAGCTTCGCCGTGCCGCCCGGTTTCGAAGCCCAGGTCCGGCCGCGCTCGGGCCTGGCCGCCAAGGCCGGGATCACCTGCCTGAACACGCCCGGCACCATCGACGCCGACTATCGGGGCGAGGTGAAGGTGATCCTGATCAATCTGGGTGAGGAAGACTTCGTCATCCGCCGCGGCGACCGCATCGCCCAACTGGTCATCGCGCCGGTCGTGCAGGCGCAGTGGTCGCCGGTGGACAGTCTGGACGAGACGGCGCGGGGGGCCGGCGGCTTCGGCTCGACAGGCGTCGGGAGCTAGCCCGGCAGGGCATTCAGCCCGATCGCCAGATAGCCCAGGAATCCGGTCGCGAAGAAGGCGCCGGCGATCCACAGCAGGGGCTTGATGAGGCCCGAAGGCTGTTGGGTGGTCGTTTGCATGACGTAACGGCTCTTGTCCAAGAGGGACCGGGGTTCGTACGCAGAACTCGCGGGCAGGGCATAAGTTGCTGCTGCCGCCTGAACGGACGATGACATGATTCGCCTCCCGATTGATCCCGCTATCGAACAGCTCGCCCAACGCTTGAGTGCGATGCCCTCAGGCCGGCTGTTCGTCCCCTTCGGACCGGGCGAACCGCTCGGTTTTCGGGAGATGGTCAAAGCTACGGACGCCTGGCCGGAGCGGATGTGTTTCGTCGGCGCCCCCATCCCCGGCATCAACCGCACCGACTGGTCGGCCCTGCGCGACGGCGCGACGTCGGAGGGCATCTTCGTCTCCGCCGACTGGCGCGCCGCCTTCGAGGCCGGCCGCTACGCCCTGCGGCCCCTGACCTGGTTCCAGACCTTCCGCTGGCTGGGCGAGACGCCGCTGGACGCCGCCGTCTTCCAGGTCAGCCCGCCGGACAAGGACGGCATGGTCACCTTGAGCGTCGCCAGCGATCTGGCCCCCGCCGTCATGGCCCGGCCCGAGGTGTTCAAGCTGGCCCTGGTCAATCCGAACCTGCCGGCGGTGAACGGGCCGCGCTGGCCGCTGGAAGCCTTCGACCTGGTCGCCGATGACGACAGCGCCGTGCTCGACTACGACGCCGGCGACCTCGACCCGGCCTTCGAGGTCATCTCCCGCCATATCGCGAACATCGCCCCGGACGGCGCCAGCCTGCAGTTCGGGGTCGGCAAGGCCGGCGTCGCGGCGTTGAAGGGCCTGCGCGGCCGCAGGGGCCTGAAGATCCACTCCGGCATGGTCACCGACCCGCTGGTCGACTTGCTCGACGAAGGCGTGGTGGACAGCGTCGTCACCGGACTCGCCGCCGGCACGGCCCGCCTTCGGGATCGCCTGACCGACCCCCGCATCCGCTTCGCCGACAGCGGTCACACTCACGATATCGCCGTGCTGGCGGGCATTCCCAAACTGGTCGCCGTCAACTCGGCCCTGGAGATCGACCTCTTCGGTCAGGCCAATGCCGAGTTCCAGGGCGGCCGCCAGATCAGCGGCATCGGCGGCCTGACCGACTTCCTGCGCGGCGCGAGGCTGTCGGACGGCGGCCTGCCCATCCTCGCCCTGCCGGCCTCGGCCAAGGGCGACAGCATCAGCCGCATCGTGCCGCGTCTGTCGCCGGGCGTGGTCAGCGTGCCTCGCGCCGACATCGGCGTGGTCATCACCGAACACGGCGTCGCCGACCTGCGGGGGCGGACCCTGGACGAGCGGGCCCAGGCCCTGATCGGGGTGGCCAGCCCGGCGCATCGGGATGGGCTGGCCAATGCCTGGGATGAGATGCGTCGCGGGATTTAGGTCCGCGTCCGCCGTCGCCCCTCAGCAGACGCTCACGACAGACCTACTCCACAAGCTCCTGCGGCCGCGCATGGGCCGCCGCCGCTTCGTAGAGTTCCTGGCCGCCCAAGCTTGAGCCCGGCCGTCTCCCACCTCCGAGCGCGAACTCGGGCGGCGCCACTTCGGGACCTTCGCCGGGCGGAAGCGGCGGCGTGAAATACCCCAGGGCATAGCTGCCCATTGAGTAGCCGAGCAGGCCCTGAAGCTCCGGGTCCAGGGTCCGCGCGATCTCGGGCGGGCAGGACAGGTATTGGTTCTCCTCCTGCCTGAGCCAGCCCAGCGCATAGGTGATGTTGAGCCCCCAGCGCTCGTCGGAGCTCTCGTTTGCGCCGCCGCCGTGGAACACTGAGCCCGTGTAGACCAGCACCGATCCCCGCCGCATCTCGGCGC
>JBILYE010000340.1:0-2970 GCA_044377925.1 Caulobacter sp.
AGGGTGACCCGCGCCCCCAGCCGCGCCAGGGCGCCGGCGATCTCGAAGCCCTGCCGGCCGCTGGAGCGGTTGGTCAGGACGCGCACAGGGTCGAGCGCCTCGGCCGTCGGCCCGGCGGTGACCAGCACATGTCTGCCCTTCAGCGGGCCGCCCTCGAGCAGGCCAAGTATGGCGTTGAAGATGGCGGCCGGCTCGGCCATGCGGCCCTCGCCGAACTCGCCACAGGCCATGGCGCCTTCGTCCGGACCGACGAAGGACACCCCGTCGGCCTTCAGGGTCGCGACGTTCCGGCGGGTCGCGGCGTGCTCCCACATGCGCACATTCATGGCCGGCGCCATCAGCACCGGCTTGTCGGTGGCCAGCAGGGTGGTCGCCGCCAGATCGCCGGCCAGGCCGTTCGCCGCCCTGGCCATCAGGTCGGCGGTGGCCGGGGCCACGACCACCAGATCGGCCGAGCGGGACAGCTGGATATGGCCCATCTCCGCCTCGTCGGTCAGGGAGAAGAGCTCGCTGTAGACCCTGTCCTCGGCCAGGGCCGACAGCGACAGGGGGGTGACGAATTCCGCGCCGGCCCTGGTCAGGATCGGCCGCACGCCGATGCCCGCCTTGCGCAGGAGGCGCGTCAGCTCCAGCGCCTTGTAGGCGGCGATACCCCCGCCGACGATCAGCAACACCCGCTTTTCGCTCAAGTCACGCGCTCCTGGTTGGACCTGCTTCCTAACGGCTTTGCGCCGTTCGCCAAACAGGACTCGACACTGTTCACGTTTTGATCTTTTATCGCGAACAACGCTATCTCATCGGGAGTACAACCTGTGCGCAATCTTCTGACCGCCTCGGCTGTTCTGGCCGCCGTTTTCGCCCTCGCCGCCTGCGACGGCGGCCCCGCCAGCAAGCCTTCGCGCGACCAGGCCGACGCTGGGGCAGCGCCGACGTCACGGTCGGAGACCACCGGGACCGCGTCAGCGGACGGTGACCGCACCGAAACGCCCGAGGTCGATCCCCGCACCCAGCCGCCACCGATGCTGGACGGCAAGCCGATGTGGGCGGCCAACCGCCGGCTGACGGCCGAGGAAGCCGCCGAGCGCCAGTTCGAGCGCAACGGCAAGGACTTCGGCGCCAAGTCCGTCGAGGACTACGCCCGCAAGGCCCAGTCGTTCGTCAACAACCCGCCGAAGGGCGCCGAGGTGATCACCCGTCAGCGCGGCAAGATCATGTACGACGCGAAGTCGAACACCTTCGCGGCGGCGACAAAGGACGGCGTGCCGCGGACGATGTTCAAGCCGGAAGAGGGCGCGGCCTATTGGGAAGAAGCCAAGGCGCGACCCGAGGGCGGACGGCGGCAACGCCGGGATACTGGGAGCGAGGGCTGAGCGCCCTCCCTCCCCTTTATGGGGAGGGACAGGCGGCGAAGCCGCCAGGGTGGGGAACCCGGACATGTCCACTATCCGTGCCAGACAGTTTCGTGCCAACCTCACGCGCCATGAGGCGCGGATGTGGAAGTGGCTTAAGACCCTTCGGTCCGAAGGCTACTACTTCCGCCGGCAGGCGCCGTTCAAGAGCTACTATCTGGATTTCGTCTGCTTCAGCCGCCGACTGGTGATCGAACTGGACGGCGGCGGGCACTCTGATCCCGTGCAGGAAGAACACGACCGGATCAGGGATCGCATCCTGACGCGCGAGGGGTTCAGGGTCCTGCGAATCTGGAACCGTGCCCTGGATGAGTCGATGGTCGGCGTGATCGATCAGATTCTTGGGGCGCTGCACACCCAAGTAGCGGTGCGTCGTCCGACTTCCCCACCCTGCGAGGCTTCGCCTCGCTGTCCCTCCCCATGAAGGGGAGGGAGGATTCGGTGCAAAGCCTCGCCTATACCAACACCACCGCCAGCAGCAGCGCCACGCCCGACACCGCCGCGCCAATCGCGAACCACAGCAGCTTTGCCGGGCTTTCCTCCACCGTCACCACCGTCTGCGGCGCGCCTTCTTCCGCCAGCTTCACGATCGCCCGCGCCGCGCGATGAACCTCACCCGCCAGTTCACGGACCTTGGCGGCCGGCGACAGCTCACGGGCGATCCAGCGGCGGACGACCGGGTCGGCGGCGGCCCACAGGTCGTGCTCGGGGTCTATGCCCCGGGCGACGCCTTCAACGGTCACCATGGTCTTCTGCAACAGGACCAGCTCTGGCCGCAGGTGCATGTCGAACAGGGCGGTGATCTCGAACAGCTGGGCCAGCAGCCGGCCCATCGACACCTGGCTGGCCGCGCGACCGAACACCGGCTCTCCGACCGCCCGCAGCGCCTGGGCAAACGCGCCGCGATCCTGGTGCGCCGGCACATAGCCGGCCTCGAAATGGATATCCGCCACCCGGGCATAGTCCCGGGTCAGGAAGCCGTAGAGGATCTCGGCCAGGAACCGCCGCTCCATCGGGCCGATCCGCCCGATGATACCGTAATCGATAGCGGTCAGGCCGGCCGGGGGGCTGACGAACAGGTTTCCCTCATGCAGGTCGGCGTGGAAGACGCCATGGTCGAGGGCCTGGGACAGGAAGGCGCGGATCAGGTTGTCGGCCAGTTCGCGGCGGTTGAAGGCCGGGTCATCCAGGGCCTGGGGCGAGGACAGCGGCCGGCCGCCGGCCCACTCCTGGGTCAGGACCCGCTTTGCCACCCCGTCCCAGACGATGGCCGGCGCCGCCATGAAGGCGTCGCGGGCCATGACCTCGCGCAGCTCGTCGGCCCCCGCGGCCTCGAACCGCAGGTCCAGTTCCAGCTCCAGGGACCGGATGACGATCTCGACAAAGGCCTGGGGCTCCAGCCGGCGGGCGGGCGGCGCGAAGGCATGGGCCCATTTCGCCGCCAGTCTCAGGGCGGCGCTGTCGCGGGCGGCGCGGGCTTCGACCCCGGGCCTCAGGACCTTGACCGCCACCTTGCGGCCATCGAGCAGCACCGCCTCATGCGCCTGGGCCAGGGAGGCGG
>JBILYE010000341.1:0-2947 GCA_044377925.1 Caulobacter sp.
CTGCGTGAGCGCGAGCAGCCGACCGAGACCTACGTCGAGGCCTGGCGCGAAGTGCGCCTGGCCGGCGGGGAGCGGCAGCAGGCGCTGGTTTTCCTGTCCGACAAGGGCCATCGGCAGTGGGCCGGGAATCTGACGCTGGAGCGGCAGGCGGAGCTGATCCACGGGGCTGTCGGGCTGTCGGGGCGAAACGAGGACTATCTGACCGACCTCGTGGAGCATCTGCGGGCCGAGGGCATCCGGGACGAGGGGATGGAGCGGCTGCTGAAGATGGTGGAGGGCGGTTAGAGCCCGTTCCGATAAGTGGGAACCGGTTATCGGATCAAACGCGCGACCACCAGGAAACTAGAGCGGGACCCGATTTGATTCCATCAAATCGGGTCCCGCTCTAGAGGTCTTCTTCGAGCAGGCGATTGCAGGCCGTTTCGATCGAGGTTTCCAGCTGGCGCATGAACTCGGCGCGCTTGAGGCCGGACGGGATCTGCGGCTGGAACTCGAAGACGATGGTCCCGGGCGCCATGACGAAACCCATGGCGACGTTCCAGTGGCGGCCGGTGTTCAGCGCCAGGGGCGTCACCGGCAGGTCCAGTTCGCGGTAGAGGGCGGCGATGCCCGGCTTGTAGTCGCCCGCGTCGCCCGGCTCCTTGCGGGTGCCTTCCGGGAAGATGACCAGCTGGCGATCCTCAAGCATGCGGTCCTTGGAGTCGGTGACCAGCTTGCGCAGGGCGGTCGAATGGCCTTCGCGATCGACGACGACCATGTGCGAGCGCAGGGCCCACCAGCCGAAGAAGGGGATGGAGAGCAGTTCCTTCTTCAGCACGAAACAGGCGTCCGGCAGGAAGGCGAAGGCGCCGAAGATGTCGAACATCCGCTGGTGCTTGGTGGCGATCAGGGCGGCGCCGGGGGGCAGATGCTCGCGACCCCGCACCTCGACCTTGACGCCGCAGATGACGCGCAGCAGCCAGGTGACCATCCTGCCCCAGAAGGTCATCACCGCCATCAGCGGTTTGCGGGGCCCGAGCAGCAGCGGCGAAAGGCCGATCGCGAGAAAGGCCGACACGCCGTAGAAGGCGATCAGGAAGACGACAGAGCGGAAGACGTTCAATTCGTCGGGTCCTTGGCCTCGGGCTTGGCCGGGCTGTCCGGCGCTTTGCGGACCAGCCCCATGACAGATTCCTGCACCAGCACAGCCAGATATTTGCAGTATTCCAGGGTCATGCGCCGCATCTGGGTCTGGTCGCGCCACCATTTGGCGGCGTCCACGGCGTCGGTCTTGACCGGGTAGGGGATCAGCCTGATCCCCGGCATCTCGCCGCGCAGCTCCAGCATCGAGCGGGGCATATGGTAGTCGGCGGTGACGACGATGAGCTGCTTGAAACTGTGCTTCTCGGCCCAGGCGGCGATTTCCTGGGCGTTGCCCTTGGTGTCGGCGGCCTCGAAGCCCAGGTCGACGCAACACTGGTAGATCGGCTTCCAGGCGCCGGTGACCTCCAGCAGGTCCTCGCGGGTGACCTCGGTGTTGACGCCGCTGACCAGCAGCCGCTTGCCCTTGCCCTCCTCGAGCAGGCGGACGGCGACCTTGATGCGCTCGGTCGAGGCGCCGGTCAGCACGGCGACCGCATCCGACACCGGCGGCTCGGTGGCGGGCGTCAACCTGTCGACCCGACCGGCGAAGGCCAGCAGGCCCACGACCCAGACGAGCACGACAATGAGCAGCAGTGAAAGGCGGCGCATGACGCTGTTCTAGAGGGTTCCGAGGCCGGGTGGGAAGGCCGGCTGGCGAGGCCCGTTAACGAAGCGGACGATCATTGTAACATGCCCGGGTCACGCGCCAGCCCCCGGGAGGGAGACAAGCGTTTTTATATCAGAGACTTGGGAGTCTCGTTCTGGTCGGTTCTGGTCGGGATTGTGTCGGGTCGTGGTTGGGATTTTGTTGGGCGGATGTCCGGCTTTTGTGCAGTCCTGGTCGCCCGGGAATCTGCCTGCTCAACCCAGCTGTCGCAGGATGGCGGAGGCGGCGAGCCGGGCCGCGACGGCGGCGGTCAGGGCGGCCAGGAGCGGGGCGGGCAGGACGGCCAGCAGGTCGATCCAGGCCAGAGGCAGGACGGGCGTCAGCCCCTGTCCCCCGCCGGCCAGCCGGGCCAGGGCCGCGACGACGGCGGCCCCACCGGCCCCGAACAGGCCCGCGATGCCGGCGGCGATGGCGAAACGGGTCTGGAAAAGGCGGGCGACGAAGCCCGTCTCCGCGCCGGAAAGGTGAAGTACTTCAATGACATCGCGATGCGCGGCCAGGCCGGCGCGGGTGGCGAAACCGATGACGGCGGTCGCGGCGGCGATGATCAGCAGACAGATGGCCAGGGCCGACCAGCGGGCGAAGCCGGCGGCCCGCTTGATGTCATCGATCCAGACGCTGTGATCGTCGACCTTGGCGTCGACTCCGGCCGCCTTGAGGGCCCGGTCGAGATCACCGGCCTTGGCCGGGGTCTTGGGATCGAGGTCGACGGTGACCAGTCGGGGGACGGGCAGATCGTCGATCAGCGCCTCGCGACCCAGCCAGGGCTCAAGCAGGGCCTCGGCCTTTTCCTTCTCCAGGGCGCGGGCTTCACTGACCCCCTTCACCCCGGCGAGAACCTCGGCCGCGCGGGCGGCGGCGGCGTCCGGCGTTTCCGGGCCGCGGGGCTGGATGACGACGGTGGCGCTGTCACTGAGCTGGCTGGTCCAGCCGCGGGCGGCGCGGTCTGCGGCCAGGGCCCCGATGGCGGTCAGGCAGGCGAGGAAGCAGAGGACGGCGACGACAAAGATCAGGGCGCCGTCACGGGCGTCGCGCCGGGGCAGCAGGGGGCCGGGCTTCCAGCGGGTCGGGTCGAACATCGCGTCGCTCATCGGCCGTCGCCCCGGCCGTAGGCCAGAAGTCGGCCGCCATCCAGATGCAGGACGGGCTGGCCGCTAC
>JBILYE010000116.1:0-11366 GCA_044377925.1 Caulobacter sp.
CCCTGGCGCTGACCCTGGCGCAGGTGCTGGACCGGGCCGTGGCCGAGGGACGGCCGACCCACGTCGTGGCCAACGAGATGGCCCGGGAGCGGATCGCCGCCGGGGCGCGGGGTTAGGTTTAGGCGTCGAAGCGCTATTGTAGCACTGAAGCCTGTGCTTGTCCGGTCAATAATTGATTAGATTCAATAGTTTGAGGTAGACAATTGGCCGACAAAAGTCGGCCCGTCGGCCGACAGATTGACGACAGGCGGACAACAAGGATCCAACCAAAAGACGCCCGAGAGGGGACACACGGTATTGCCCGGCGGCCGGCGGTGTGAGGCCTGGGTAAGTCCGCTTTGAAGAGACGGTGAAGAAGGTGGCCAAATTGCCTAAGCCGGAAGCGGACCCTTCGAAGGGCGGCTAGGGGTGGCAAGCGGACACCAGCTACTACTCCGGAACCGGACCTTGAAGCCAGATTCACAAAGAAGCCCGCCCGTCCGTCAGTGTGAACCGGAATCACAGCCAGACAGCATTCCGGATGACCTTTGGCGGAAACCGGTGACGCTTGTAGGAAATGGGCTTCAACGCAGCCTCTGCTCTGACCACCAAGCCCCAATTGGAGACGGGTTAGCGTTCGCCTGACCGCACCGGCGGGGCGCGGGCCGAGGCTGAGACGCTCTGTGTGCCCCTGCTGGCCGAAATCCCGATCGAGATCGCCCTCCGCCAGGCCGGACACGACTGCGCGCCGCTGATCGCGGTCGACGGAACGAGCGCCGCAGCCTAGGCGTTCAGGGCTGCGGCGAAGGCGCTGCTTTAGGTCACCGGCTCCTAACGCCGCGTCCAGAGTCTACCGATGCGATCCTGACGCCGTCACGGGCCCGGTCGGCGGAGTTGCATGCACCGACGGGACCGCAAGGCCAGTTTCAGAAGGCTGCTTGCAGTCTCCACCCAGCAAATACCGCATCTTCGCGCGCCGCCTCTCCGGGTGAAACGTAGCTCAGACTGACGGTCAACCTGAGGCTCTGCGAAAGCGCCATATTGTAAAAGGCCTCGACGCCCTGCTCGCGGCGCAGGTCCGGTTTGCCGAGGACTGCCAGGCCATCCAGCAGTGCGGAGCTCAGGTTGTAGCGGAAGTAACCAACTCCCCAGCGGTCCAGCGGACGCTGTGCGATCGGGCTGTCGCCACCGATCCCGGCCAGAATGCTGCTTTCGATCGTATTGGGATTTCCGTCCGAGATCGCCACCTGGCCGAAGATCCCCCAGCCCCGCGCCGGATCCTGCGCTTGACGGAACAGCGTCTGCTGGAAGGAGTAGGCCAGGTACCAGTAGGGCGATCTCTCGCCGATTACGGCCTCGGCCTCAGGTGGGAGAGCCAATTGCGGAATGTCGTTCAGATTCAGGCCCTGCTGCGTGCTGTAGACCGCCCTGATACCCTGGAAGCCCCCATTGCCTCCCAGCGATACCGGGAAGGTGGCCGACAGACTGACCGTGACACCGTCCGCGAACGGCTGTCTCAGCACCCCGGCATCCTGTGCGTTTCGAGGATCATAGATCATGGCAGTGGCCGTAACCGCCTCTGTTCGAAGCGTCGCCATGATACCCAGAAGATAGGGCGGAGTGACGCCGCTGATCGGAGCAGCCAGCCCAACGTGTGAAAAGGTCGTGAGTCCGCCGCCGCCTGCAATCGGCGTGCGTGCGGCCGCGTCAAGCATGTTGAACTTGCCGAAGCTGATCGACAGGCGATCACCGACGGACTGGTTGATCACCACCGAGGTTTCCGAATCGCTGCCGCCCAGTCGCGGGAAGCCCATGACAACGTTCACCGGCAGGAGCGACCCGTCGCCCTTGGCGTTAACATCATCGCCATAGACCCACTCTTGATGGACCGAGACGGTCAGACCCTCCCAGAGCCCGAAGGCTGCCGCGTCGACACGAAGCGTTGCATCGACCTTTCCGCCAGTCTCCCAGTCTCTGTCTCCGTCTCCCGACACAACACCCTGCAGGAAGCTGGTAGCCGTCAGGCCGACGTCGAGACCAGCGTCCGCGAGTTCGGCCTTCAGTCCGGCTTGAGGCTGGGCGGTGGCCGTGATCGGCATGAAGCCAACCAGCAGGCCGAAGAAGCCGGCAGTCCAGCCGGGATGCTTTAGGAACATGGGGTTTGTCTTTCGAGGGGGCGCTGAACTAGACGGCATCAACACCTCCCATGTCGGTACGGTCCGCCTTCTCGCGCCGCATATCGAGCATGTCCCCCAGAACTCCGATCACCCCGATCAGGATGTTGAGGCGGCGATCGTGGAAGCGGAGGTGGGCGCGGGGGCTGTCGGCGAACTCCATCGTCACGCTTTGCCGCGGCGATGATGGGGGCCATTCCGGCTTATCGGCGGGTTCGGGTCGCCCGGTCATCGCGAAGGCCAGCCAGTAGGCCGCCATCTGGTCCGCAATTCGGTCATCTCTGGGCGTGTGGATATCCTGGTAGTCCGGTGTGCTAGCAAGCGTGCCAAGCACGAAGGCGATCTCGCCTCCATGAGGAACCCCGGGCTCGATGCCCTGCCGACGTTCCGGGAGGTAACTGAAGTGATACCTCCAGGCAGTGGCCCGCTCTGAATGCAGGTCTGCGATGCGCTTCACGAAGGCCGCGAAGACAGCATCACGAACGACCAGCCGCGCCAGATCTGCCTCGTCACCTGCCTCTGGAAACAGAAGGCGAACGCCGATCCGCGCCAAACCCAGATTGCGGAGCAAAAGCCGGGGATCGATCCCGAAGAGTTCGGCTACGGACGCCTCGTTGCTGTTGTTGCCGATGATCAGTGGAACGGCTGCCGACTGGCCTCGTTCAAATCTTTCAAGGATAGGAGCCGGCAGAACAAGGTCACCGTAGACGAGGCTCGGAGCAAGGGTCTGGCCGCGACCGCTCATGCGGGCAATAGCTTCTGCCGGTATGCTGCGAAGAGATGCGATCGAAGCCTCTTCCCCCCCGACACCGAGTGCCTTGCCGATTCCGATCCCGATCGTCCGGGCCTCTGCAGGGCTGTGGCTTGGGATCCCGTAGGGGCTCTGGGCGATACCCCTGTGAAAGAGGTCCCGGGCCAGTGGAGAAGCAAACAGGGCCAGAACGCTCTGCGCGCCGGCGGACTCACCGACGATGGTGACATTGCGCCGATCGCCCCCGAAGGCATCGATGTTGGCCTGTACCCACCGAAGCGCCGCAATCTGATCAAGAAGGCCGAAGTTCGCCGGGCTTGTCGAGCTTTCCCGATCCAGGGCAGGGTGGGCGAAGAACCCGAGGTTCCCCAACCGATAGTTTATCGTGACGACGACCGCACCCTTCCGAGCCAGAGCCAAGCCGTTGTAGGCGGCCAGACTGCCGGCGCCGGAGACGAACCCGCCGCCGTGAATCCAGACCAGCACAGGCCGGCGCTCGTCGGCGGCAGGAGATGGAGTCCAGACATTCAGGGTCAGACAATCTTCTGACTGCGGTCCTGTCGGGCCGAGCGCCTCATCCTGGGCCCTTGACGGAGGCTGGATACAGGCCGGTCCAAACGCCGTGGCATCCCTTCTGCGCCAGGTCTCCGGCGCCTGGGGACTCCGCCATCGAAGTTTTCCGACCGGTGGCGCGGCGAACGGTATGCCCTTGAACGCCGAAACTCCTGACTCCTCCGAGCCGACAACCTCGCCGCTAACGGTTCCCACGGTCGGCGCGGCGCGCGCTGCCCCTGCCGCCAGCGGCTGGGATGCAAAGGCGAGCAGGACAATCGCCAGCAGACTTCCGACTCGCGCCGACCCAATCGTCATCGGGTAAGCTCTTGTCCACCCAGCCACGTGGAATGGACACGGATGGATCTCAAGGTGTCCGGCGAGACCGTTGTCGGATCCCGCTCCAGAACAACCAGGTCAGCAGACTTGCCGACCTCCAGACTCCCGCAGGTGTCATCCAGATGGCATTGCCAGGCGGCGTCGATGGTGACTGCGCGAATGGCCTCCAGAGGTGAAATGCACTCGGCGGGATTCAAGATGCCGCCGCCTTCGTTCATGTCACGCAGGACGGCATTCTCGATACAACGCAAGGGATCGATGGGGGTCACGTTGTAGTCGGAGTGAAGGGAGATCCGTAGACCGCCCGCAAGCGCTGACCTGCACGGATCCAGCCTGTTTGCCCGCTCGGGACCCAGAAGCCGGTCTCGGAATGCTCGCCCCCAGTAGTGGACGTGGCCGATAAGGAATGAGGGCGAGATGCCGAGCGCCTTCATCCGCCGGATCTGGTCATCATGCAGAATGCTGCAATGCTCGATGCGGTGGCGGTACTTGTGGCCACCTTCTCCGCCGGTTCCCCGTTCGAAGGCGTCCAGGACCACATCAATGGCGGCGTCACCGTTCGCGTGAATGCCGATTGGCCATCCGTCGGCATGCAGCGTTCGAACCAGCGCCTCGATCTCCTCCGGGGAATAGTTCAATGCGCCCCGATTGCTGGAGTTCAGGTAGGGCGTACGCTGATAGCCGGTGAGGCCCTGGTTTGACCCGTCGGACCACGCCTTGATCCCGCTGAACGAGAAGTTTGGCGAATGCAGGCCGGGGCGTAGGCCCATCTGCTTCCATTTTTCGTAGTGGGTCGAAACCAGCATGCCCGCATAACGCACGGGAGGATTGTCCCGCAGGGCGGCTTCGATAAGAGATATGTCCGCCTCGGCGAACAGGCCGCCGATACCGCAGTCATGTAACGCGGTGCAGCCCTTTGCTGCGGCGTCGTCGAGGTCAGCACGGAGATATTCGACCAGTTCGGACGCGCTTGGAGCCGTCATCACCTGAATGAAGGGCTGAAACGCCGGCGGCTCTTCCAGGCGACCGGTCAAACTGCCGTCTGGTCCCCGTTCGAACCGTCCTTGCGGCGGATCTGGTGTATCCTTGGTCAGCCCTGCCAGCTCGATCGCGCGCGAATTGGCGTAGGCGTTGTGACCGTTGGACTCGAGGATGAAGACAGGAACGTTCGGAGATAGTTGGTCGAGATCCTCGCGCGAGAAGGGGCGGCCTGGCATGATCGAGGGGTCAAGCATCTTGGCCTGGACCCAGGCTCCGGGCCCGGCCTTGGCGCTCGCGTCTCGGATTTTTGTCCGGGCGTCATCCATCGTCGGCGTGCTGAACGGCCCCACATCAAGCCACGGCCGAAGGCCGGCGAAATTGGAATGCATGTGGGGATCGACGAAGCCCGGAAGCACTGTGTAGTCGCCCAGGTCGACGATCCGCGTACCGCGCCCCTTCAGACCCAGAATGTCCGACCGCTTTCCCGATCTCAGAATGCGCCCGTCACGTATCGCAACGGCGTCTACTACCGTATGGCGTGGATCCATGGTGTAGATCCGCCCGGCGAGAATGATCGTATCAGCCTGCTGACGTTCCGATGAATGCGCGACAGTGCCTCCGACCGTAGGAACGGCCGTCGCCAGAAACGCACCGCCGAAGCCTCGCAAGATGTCGCGACGCCCCTGGATGGTTCGCATCAGGCCCATGAACCTTTCGTCACAGGCGTTGCACATTGTATGGATCTCCTGATCTTCCCGAGTGCCGCCGCCCTCGAAATCCGTCGTCGTCGTCCCGCACGTGATGCGCTACACGCCAGGGCAAGCCGGGGCTGAGGATGCATTGCCCTCGCCTGACACAGGTAAACCTGACCGGCTTCACGCCCCCAGAAGCGATTGCCGGTCAGTTCCCTCGCGCCGCCGCGCCATGTTCTAGCGGGCGTACAAGTCGACCTGGGCGGTTCTCCAGTTGGCGATGTTGTCCGCCTGTCGGAAGAACAGATAAACGTATCGAATATCAAGTTTCCTGCCACCGCGAAGATAGTATTCCCGTGTGCATTGGCCCCGCCGGACGCGAGACTGAACGTTTATGTCCTGGCTCCCGCCATGCTCGAACTGGACTTTAGCATTGTAGAATGCGACGTCCGCGAAGCGAACGCAGAGCTTGATGCGAGAATAACGATAGCGACCAAACGCTTGAATGGTGTCTCTGTCCGGACTCTTGCCGGCCGTCGCCGAGCCCAGTCTGATCCAACCCTTGATGACAGAAGAGCCGTAGTAGTTGCCTGGGTTCCAACCGCTGCCGGTCCGGCCGTTCCAGTCAGCGCCCGGGTTGTAACCACCGCCCTGGCCGTAGTCGGGACGACTGCCGCCGCCCGGGTTATAGCCGCTCCCGCCGCCGCCTCCCGGATTGTAGCCACCGCCACCGCCGCCGGGATTGTAGCCACCGCCACCGCCGCCGGGATTGTAGCCACCGCCACCGCCGCCGGGATTGTAGCCACCGCCACCGCCGCCGGGATTGTAGCCACCGCCGCCACCGGCGTTGGACCCACTGCCGCCACCCGCGCCCGGATTGTAGCCACCGCCGCCACCGGCGTTGGACCCACTGCCGCCACCCGCGCCCGGATTGTAGCCGCCGCCACCGGCGTTGGACCCGCTGCCGCCGCTAGTCCCGGGGTTGAAGCCGCCGCCGCCGCTCCCTCCCTTCGCCGGGGGGCGGGATGCGGGCGCGGCGGCCGGCGCTGAGGGCGTGCTTGCGGATGGGGCGGGCTTGCCAGCGGGCGGCCTCGCCGGGGACTGGGCCCTCACCGGATCGCCGCCCATGCCCACCACAATGACGGCCAGAGCAACTGCGGCAGAAGACGAATACAAGCAACATCTTACGATTGGGCCCATGGAAGAGTCCCTCCTGGATTTTTCGAGATAAAGCTTAAGTCAGAGTATCGAAGGCCCACGTTCTCGCAATGATAAACCGTGCTTGCTGAACAAATATTCGGGCTCATTTTGGGGTCACTGCTACGTATCGGCTTTCTATGTTTCGCTTTTTTGCCCCATGCTGGGGCATGTTAATTGTGTGATGTCTTCCGGGAGGGCCGTGTCTGCGTTTAGCGGATGTGTTGCTCCTCGCCGGTCAGACACCTTCTCAGTGCCTCGCATCTTCTGTCCGGGGCGTTGTTGTTCTGGCGCGCGGCGAGTGCGCCGGAACCGAAATTGCTGGTAGCGGAGCGGCTTGCTCCGCTCGAACATTCTGGGCGACCCGGCGGTCCTTGCCGGTTGCCAATAGCTACGGCGGGGTCGGCGGGATGTCCTGGTTTGTCACGGCGCCCATATGGTTGATCGGGCTGCTGTTGCTTGCCGCACTGACGTCAGCGGCAGGCTTGGGCTACGAGTGGCCTAAGCGCCTTCAAAAGAAACTCGATCCCGGGATCGACCCAATGCCTGCAGCTTCGTATCTGCTCCCGGCAGGACTTGCGCTGTTATCGCTTCTGCTTGGCTTTTCTTTCTCCACCGCCATGAGCCGTTATGAAGTCAGGCGTGACCTCGTGGTGCAGGAGGCGAATGCCCTCGGGACGACGTGACTTCGGGTACAGCTTCTCGACGCGCCGGAGCGGGCCCGGATGCGCGACGTCTTGCTGCGGTATGTCGACGCCCGCATCCTATGGTCTGAAGCCGCCACAGACAGTCCGTCGGGGGACCATGCCGAGTCCCTGCGGCGTGAACTATGGTCAGCGACGGGCGCTGCACTGCGTAGTGGAAATCCGCCACTGCTGACGCGTGGCGTGATGGATTCCCTGAACGAGAGCTTTGATCTTGCCTCGGCCGTTCACGCGGCGCGTCTTGCTCACGTCCGCTTCGGGTCGAGAGCCGATCCGAGGCCATCAGTTTGCAAAGTTTATAGTCGCCACATATTCCCGGACCCCTCCTCAGTCGCCTTCGACAACGACCGTGCAGAGGGCCGGGTCGAGGCGGACGTGGATGCGGTCGCCGACCTGGGGGGCGGTGAGGCTGGGGTAGCGGGCAGAGACGACGTTGTCGTTGGCCAGCAGCCTCAGGTCGCAGTGGGCGCCGGCGAAATGGCGCTCGATGACCTCGGCCTCGACACCATCATCCGAGCGCACAAAGGCTTCGGGGCGGGCGATGACGATGTCGCCCCTGGGGCCGCCCGGGATGGCGCCGAAGGGGGTGATGGCCATGCCGTTCTCGATGCGGGCCGGCAGGGCGTTGGCGGGGCCGAGCAGGCGGGCGGCCTCGACGCTGTTGGGCCGCAGGTAGCAGTCCTCGGGCGCGCCGGTCTGCAGGATGGCGCCGGCCTGCATGAGGGCCAGATCGTCGCCCATGCGCATGGCCTCTTCGGCGTCATGGGTGACGATCAGCACGGCGGCGCCGGTCTCGCGCAGGGTCTCGATGGCGGCGTCGCGCACCTGTTGGCGCAACATGCCGTCGAGACCGGAAAAGGGCTCGTCGAGCAGCAGCACCGACGGGGAGGGGGCCATGGCGCGGGCCAGGGCGACCCGCTGGCGCTCGCCGCCGGACAGCTCTGACGGATAGGCCTCGCCGCGCTGCCAGATGTGGGCCCGGGCCATGGCGTCCTCGGCCTGCCGCCGGCGCTCGGCGGCGGGCAGGCCGTGCAGGCCGAACGCGGCGTTGCCGAAGCCGCTGAGGTGGGGAAACAGGGCGTAGTCCTGGAAGACCAGGCCGATGCCGCGCCGCTCGGCCGGAACATGCACGCCGGAGCCGGAGACGACCGCGCCGGCCTTGAGGATCTCGCCGCTGTCGACGGGCTCGAGGCCGGCGATCAGGCGCAGCAGGGTGCTCTTGCCGCAGCCGCTGGGGCCCAGCAGGCAGGTGATGCGGCCGGCCTGCAGGGTCAGGCTGGCGCCGCGCAGGGCGCGCTCCTCGCCGTAGGTGCGGCGAACGTCGCGGACGTCCAGGGCGAAGGTTCGGGGCGGCGGGCTCATGCATCCTCCCGTCGACGATGACCGTTCATATTGGCGCAGGAGGACCGTCAGCCTGTCTCAGTCGCCGCGCGGAATGCCCCGGCGGGCTTTCGGCGCGGGCAGGCGCTTGCCGCCGCTGACCGTGAAGGACAGGCCGAAGACGGTGTCGTCCCGCTTGAAGCCGTAGGCGCCGATTTCGCGCTGGGTGGCGGCGGCGGAGATCTGCATCGGGCCCTTGCGCCAGCCGAGGCCGAGCTGGACCTTGCCGTACTCGGCCAGCTTTTCGACCGTCCAGCGCTGGGACTTGTTGCGACCCTTTTCGCCGAAGTTGAAGCCCAGGGCGTCGCCCGAGGTTGCGGCGAAGGCGAACCAGCGGCCCTTCTTGCTGCGTGACGGGCTGACATCGACCTGCACGCCGAAGCGCCTGTTGTCGAACAGGCGGCCGCGGGGCGCGATCTGCGCGGCGGCCGGGTTCTGACGGCTGTCGCGGCCGCCGAAGGAGAGGCCGGAGCCGGGGTTGAGCGGGCTCTCGTTGGTCAGGCTGATGGTCAGCCGTCGCATGGGGTTGAACAGGCCCATCGGGGCCGGTGACGACGAGGGGGCGAGGGCCTGGCGGACCGCCGGGCTGGCGTAGGCGGCGACGCGCGGTTCCGCATAGCCCGTCGGCGCGGTGTCCGTCTTCGGAACGAAGCGGGCCAGCATGACGGCCTGGGGATCGGGCGCCGGCGTGGCGTCGGCGGCGGCGAGGGCGACGACCTGGCCCGGGTGGGTGATCGGCGCCGCCACGCGTGGCGCGCCGGCAAGTTCGATGACCGGGACGGGCGCATCGTCGAAGCGGCTGGTGCGAATCGGCGCGTCCGGATCGTCGGGAACACGATTGGTACCGGCAAAGGCGCCGGCGAGGTCGGCATTCTTCAGCAGGCTGGTGTCGGACAGGCCATCGGAAGCCGCGCCGGTGACGGACGCCGCCGACATCACCGCGAAAGACGCGGCAGTCAGGCTGGTCAAGGCTATCCCGGCAAACGGCCGCATCTACTCCCCCGAATGCGTCCCTGTTAACCGACGTTAACGCGGCGCCCGGCGCACGCAAGCCCAGTCGCTGCTAAGGCGAGCGGTGTTCGATCACTTTTCGTGTCCCGTGTCCCGGGCGCCAGCGCAGATCGGGTGGTCAGTGCGCCGGACGGCGTTCGGGGAGCGGGCGGGCTGACGGCCAGGGAGGCCTTCTCGACCTTCAGTCCATGACTGTCGCGGGGCCGCAGCATCAGGCGCTGGGGACCGAACGATACCGGCTTCTCGTAGCGGTATCGGGTCTCGTGCTGGATCATCAGGCGCGTCACAGGGGCGGAACCGCGCGGGAGGTGTTTGGTTCCAAACACCAGGGCCAGGGCGGAGGCGGGACTGCCTTGCCGGCCGTTTCAATGCGGTCAGGACCGACGGTGCGGCGGATACCGCCGCCTACAGAATCCAGCCGCCGCTGTCCCCGGTGACGTCGCCGTTGATCTTCATCTGGTAGTCGACCTTGCCGTCGCCGTTGACGTCGAGGCGCAGGGTGGTGATGCCGCCGGCGAAGGTCAGGGTCATCTCGCCAGCCGTTTTGCTGAAGCCGGCGGCCAGCTCGAGCGTTCCGGCATAGGCGCCCGACAGGTCGATGATGTCGCCCTCGGCGGTGGAGAAGTCATAGATCTGGTCGGTCTCCAGGACCGGGCCGAAGGCGTGGGCGACGACGAAACTGTCGGCCCCCGTGCCGCCGCGCAGCAGGTCGTTGCTCGTGTCCGATCCGGCGGCGCCGTCGAGGCTGTTGGCGCCGGCGTTGCCCTGCAGGTTGTTGGCGCCGGCGTTTCCGGCGCCGTCGATATCGGCAGAGCCTTGAAGTTGCAGGGCCTCGAGGTTGTCGCCGAGCACCCAGCCGTCCAGGGCGGTGCGGACGATGTCGTAGCCTTCGGCCGCCAGTTCGATCGTCTGGTCGCCGGCGTCATCGACGATGTAGATGTCGTTGTTGGCCCCGCCGGACAGGACGTCGGCGCCGGTTCCGCCGTCCAGCGTGTCGTTGCCGGCCCCGCCGGTCAGGGTGTCGATATCGGAGCC
This sequence comes from Caulobacter sp., assembly GCA_044377925.1. Lineage (GTDB taxonomy): Bacteria > Pseudomonadota > Alphaproteobacteria > Caulobacterales > Caulobacteraceae > Caulobacter. The sequence goes on from JBILYE010000116.1 coordinate 10,796, forward strand.
GCCGTCGAGGCGGTCGTTGCCGAGGCCGCCGATCAGGTCATCGGCCCCGACCCCACCAAACAGCTTGTCGGCGCCATCGCCGCCATCGAGGTCGTCGGCGCCGGCGTCGCCGTTCAGGATATCGCCGCCGCCGCCGCCGATCAGGTCGTCCGCCCCATCGCCGCCGTTCAGCACATCGGACAGATCGCCGCCGTCAAGGATGTCGTCGCCGCCCAGGCCGTTCAGCGTGTCATTGCCGCCCTGGCCCGAGAGGCTGTCGGCTAACCCGGCGCCGCTCCGGACGTCATCACCCGCCGTGCCGGCGAAGTTGATCGACGAGGCGCGGCCAAAAATGACGTAGCTGGCTCCGGAGGCGCTGCCGTTCGGGTCGGCGCGCCAGGCTCCGATGATCAGATCGTCGATGCCATCGCCGTTGACGTCGCCGGCCGAGGCAACAGACCGGCCGCTGTAGTCGCCAGCCACCTCACCACTGATCTGGAAGCCGGTGGTTCCGTCGAGGGTGGACAGGTTCAGGTTGGCCGCAAAGCCGGTTGTGCGTCCGAACAGGACGTAGCTGGCGCCGGAGCGGGTG
>JBILYE010000117.1:0-11353 GCA_044377925.1 Caulobacter sp.
CCGTGCGGGGAGACGCCGGTGTCGGTGCCGAAGGCGATCTTGACGCCGCCCGTGTGGGCGCGGCGTCCCATGTCGAGCATCTTCGGACCGGCCTCGAGGGCCTTGGCCTTCACGGCGGGGACCATCCAGGTGTCGGCCTTGGCCGCCTCGCGGGCCACGAAGTCGCCGGCCAGCAGGGTGGGCACCAGGTAGGCGCCGTTCGCCTTGAACAGCTTGACGGATTCGGCGTCGAGGTAGGTGCCGTGCTCGATGCTGTCGCCGCCGTACTTCAGGAAGGCGTTGATGCCATCGCCGCCGTGGGCGTGGGCGGTGACCTTGCGGCCCATGGAGTGGGCGGTCTCGACGATGGCTTTCAGCTCTTCGTCGCTGAACTGCTTGGCCAGGCCCGCATTGGTCGGCGACAGCACGCCGCCGGTGGCGGTGATCTTGATGACGTCGGCGCCGGAGCGGACCTGCTCGCGCACGGCCCGGCGGCAGTCGTCGGCCCCTGAGCAGGTGGCGGCGTCGCGGAACAGGTGGACCATGGACTCCGGCACGCCGTTGGCGTCGTCGCCGTGACCGCCATGCACCGACACGGCCGAGCCGGCGGCGATGATGCGCGGTCCGGGAATACGGCCGGCGGCGATGGCATTGCGCAGGCCGAAGACGCTCTCATTGGCGCCGCCCAGGTCGGCGACGGTGGTGAAGCCGGCCTTCAGGGTCAGGCCCGCGTAGTAGGCGCCGTCGAGGGCGTAGTCCGATTTCGTCTTGGTGAAGCGCTCCAGCGCGCCCTTCGGGCCATTCTGGCTGGTCAGGTGGACGTGGCTGTCGATCAGGCCGGGCAGGACGAAGCTGTCCTTCAGGTCGATGACCTTGGCGCCGGGGGCGGAGGTGTAGCCGGCCTCGATGCGCAGGACCTTGCCGTTCTCGACGACGATGGTGCGTTCGGTCTCGACCTTGCCGGTGGCCGGGTCGGCCAGCACGCGGCCGGCCTGGATATAGGTCAGGGGGCTGGACTGGCCCTGGGCGTCGGCGACGCCGACCAGGGCCAGAACGCCGAGCGCGGCGGCGACGAGGCCGGCCTTGAAGGTGGATTTCATCGATAGTGCCCCGAACTGTTTGAACCAGAGTGACCCGCGGAGGCGCCGCGAACAACCCTTCGTGCGTAAGGAAAAAGGGGGGCGCCGTGTCCTGGTGGGGTGCGGGTTAGGGACGGCGGGTGATCATCGTCCGGCAGCGTAACCCCTCACCCGGACATGCTGCGCATGTCCGACCTCTCCCTCCGGGATAGGTCTAAGCCCCCGCCTTCTGGGCGAATTCCCAGGCGCCCCTGGCCAGAACCGGCACGCGGGCTTCCATGGTCGCGGCATGGGCCGAGTTGGCGGTGCCGTCGCGAACGCGGCCGACGATGCCCTGGCAGATGCCGGCCAGGCGGAAGAGGTTGTAGGCGAAGTACCAGTCGAGGTTGGGCAGGCCGTCTCGGCCCGTGGCCTTGCAGTACTGGGCTACGGCCTCGTCGATGGTCGGGATGCCGTAGGCGGTCAGGTCGTCGATGCCCGACAGGCCGCCGCGCTCCTGGCTGGGCATGACCCAGCTCATCAGGAAGTAGCTGAAGTCGGCCAGCGGGTTGCCGAGGGTGGACAGTTCCCAGTCGAGGACGGCGGCGACCTTCTGCTCGGTGGGGTGCAGGATCATGTTGTCCAGGCGGTAGTCGCCGTGGACGATGGAGGTCATGTCGTCTTCCGGCGTGTGGTCCGGGAACCAGGCGATCAGCTGGTTCATCTCCGGGATCACCGAGGTTTCGGAGGCCTGGTACTGCTTGGTCCAGCGGCTGACCTGGCGGCTGAAATAGTTGCCGGGCTTGCCGTAATCCTCAAGGCCGATGGCCTTGTAGTCGACGTTGTGCAGGGCCGCGAGGGTGCCGATCTCGGCTTCATAGATCTTGCGGCGCTCGGCGGGGCTGTAGTCGGGCAGGGTGCCGTCCCAGAGGATGCGGCCCTCGACCTGTTCCATGACGTAGAAGATGGTGCCGACGATGCTCTCGTCCATGCACAGGGCATAGGCGCGTGCGACCGGGAAGCTGACCTTGTTGAGGGCGGCGATGACCTTGTATTCGCGGTCAACGGCGTGGGCGCTCGGCAGCAGCTTGCCCGGCGGCTTGCGGCGCAGGACGTAGCGCTGGTCCGGGGTGACGAGCTGATAGGTCGGGTTCGACTGGCCGCCCTTGAACTTGCGGATTTCCAGCGGGCCCTTGAAGCCTTCCACGTTCGCCTGCAGCCACGGCAGCAGCTTCTCGGCGTCGATCCAGGTGCGCTCGTCGAGCGGCTCGGTGCCGCTGTTCAGGTCCTGGGCGCTGGGCGCGGCGTCGGCCATGGTCTCGTCCCCAATTCGTACGCTTGTTTGAAGTTGGCGCACTTTAGCGGGGGAAGGCGTCGGCGCAAGGCTCAGTTCCTCCCCCATCGGGGGAGGGGGACCATCGCGAAGCGATGGTGGAGGTGGTCATCGCTGACGTCGGCGGGTGAACCCGACAGGCGCTGCTGCAGCCGTCCGTGCGGACCCCCTCCGTCAGCGGCTGCGCCGCTGCCACCTCCCCCGAGAGGGGGAGGAACTGGGCTCAAGTCAGCAATATCGCCGCCACGAACAGCGCGATCACCGCCACCACGCCGACCCCGACGAACTGGGTCCAGAACCGCAGCGGCTCGTCGGCGCGGACGATGTCCGGCATTTTCGTGAAGAAGACCGCCAGGGTTCCGGTCTTCAGGCTGCGCACCAGGGCGACCACGGCCAGCAGGCCGATGATCGCCAGGCTGATGCCGACCGACAGATCAATCATGCCGCCAGCTCCGCCCGCACCGCCGAGGCGATGAAGCCGCCGCCGAGCACCCGGTCCGGGGCTTCCGGGGCATAGAGGACGCAGGCCTGGCCGGGGGCGACGCCTTCCTCATGGGTGTCCAGGGCGACGGCGACCTGGCCGTCGATCAGGGTCAGGCGGCCGGGGACCGGTTCGCGGGTCGAGCGGACGCGGGCCAGGACCGGGCGGCCGGCGGCGCAGGCGGCGTCGATGCCGTCCTCGCCCAGCCAGTTGGTCTCTTTCAGGGTCAGGGCCGTGGTCAGCAGAGCCTCGCGGGGGCCGACGATGACCTGGCGCCTGTCCGCGTCGATCTTCGTGACGAACAGCGGGTCGCCGACGGCGATGTTGAGGCCCCGGCGCTGACCGATGGTGTAGCGGGTGACGCCCTCGTGGGTCCCCAGCACCCGGCCATCCATGTGCACGATCTCGCCCGGCAGGGCGCCTTGCGGGCGCAGCCGGTCGATAACGGTGTGGTACTTGCCCTCAGGCACGAAGCAGATGTCCTGGCTGTCGGGCTTGTCGGCGGCTGTGAGGCCGAGCTCGGCGGCGATGGCCCGGACCTGAGGCTTGCTCATGCCGCCGAGCGGAAAGCGCAGGTAGTCGAGCTGGTCGGCCGTGGTGGCGAACAGGAAGTAGCTCTGGTCCTTGGCCGGGTCGGCGGCGCGGCGCAGCTGCGGGCCGTCTTCGCTGTCCACCCGTTGCACATAGTGGCCGGTGGCCATGGCCAACGCGCCGAGGTCGCGGGCGACGTCGAGCAGGTCGCGGAACTTGACCGTCTGGTTGCAGCGCACGCAGGGGATCGGCGTCTCGCCGCGCAGGTAGGCGTCGGCGAACTCCTCGATGACCTGGTCCTTGAAGCGGCTTTCGTAGTCGAGGACGTAGTGCGGGATGCCGATGGCGTCGGAGGCGGTGCGGGCGTCGTGGATATCCTGGCCGGCGCAGCAGGCGCCCTTCTTCTGGATCGCGGCGCCGTGGTCGTAGAGCTGCAGGGTGACGCCGACGACGTCGTAGCCGGCGCGGTGCAGCAGGGCGGCGGTAACCGTCGAGTCCACCCCGCCCGACATCGCCGCCACGATCCGGCTGCCGGCGGGCAGGCCGACGGCCGCGCGCACGGCGTCGAGCGCGGCGTCAACGGCGGAGGCGGCCTCCTTGGCAGAGTGGGGGGCGGACGTCATACGGCGCGATATAGAGGTTCAAGGGCTGAATTACGAGCCGCGCCCCGACGCGTAGGGAAATCCCCTCCCTCGGGGCGGGGTGGCCATGACGAGCGCTGCAAGCGAGACATGCCGGGGCGGGCACGTGTGACCGGGCGCGTTCGACACCCCATCGGCTGTCGGCTGTACGCACGTCCACAATGGCCGTCACCCAACTCTTGCCCGCCCCCTGCTTCTCGCGGGGCTCGAAGCGGTCCCCCTCCCGCAAGCGGGTGGGGGAAGGCGGAGCGCGGACGCCATCGAAACTTCACAGGCCCAACCCTTGACTCCCCACTGCCCCGCTCCTACTTCCCCGCCACCGTTGGCACTCACGGGAGAGGACTGCTAACAGCGGCCGCTCCCACGCCTGCGAACCAAAAAAACAGTCATCGAACGGAGAGCATCCGATGAAGTTTCGCCCCCTTGGCGACCGCGTGCTGGTGAAGCGCGTCGAAGAAGAATCCAAGACCAAAGGCGGGATCATCATCCCCGACACCGCCAAGGAAAAGCCCCAGGAAGGCGAAGTCGTCGCCGTGGGCCCCGGCGCCCGTGACGACAGCGGCAAGGTCCAGCCCCTGGAACTGAAGGCCGGCGACAAGATCCTGTTCGGCAAGTGGTCGGGCACCGAGGTCAAGGTCGACGGTGAAGACCTGATCATCATGAAGGAAAGCGACGTCCTGGGCGTCCTGCAGGCCTAAGAGCCCGCCGCTTCCTTCCCTCCAATTTCCTACTGAAAGAAGGCAACCATCATGGCCGCCAAAGACGTCTATTTCTCCTCCGACGCCCGTGACCGCATGCTGCGCGGCGTCAACATCCTCGCCAACGCGGTGAAGGTGACCCTCGGCCCCAAGGGCCGCAACGTCGTGATCGAAAAGTCCTTCGGCGCCCCGCGCTCGACCAAGGACGGCGTCTCGGTCGCCAAGGAAATCGAACTGAGCGACCGCTTCGAGAACCTCGGCGCGCAGATGATCCGCGAAGTCGCCTCCAAGACCAACGACAAGGCCGGTGACGGCACCACCACCGCCACGGTGCTGGCCCAGGCCATCGTCGTCGAAGGCCTGAAGTCGGTCGCCGCCGGCATGAACCCGATGGATCTGAAGCGCGGCATCGACAAGGCCGTCGCCAAGGTCATCGAAGAGATCAAGTCGACCGCCAAGAAGGTCTCGGCCAACAGCGAAATCGCTCAGGTCGGCACCATCTCGGCCAACGGCGACGTGGAAGTGGGCGAGATGATCGCCCGCGCCATGGAAAAGGTCGGCAACGAAGGCGTCATCACGGTTGAAGAAGCCAAGACCGCCGAGACCGAACTCGACGTCGTCGAAGGCATGCAGTTCGACCGCGGCTACCTGTCGCCCTACTTCATCACCAACGCCGACAAGATGGAAGTCGTGCTCGAAGAGCCGATGATCCTGCTGTTCGAAAAGAAGCTGTCGGGCCTCCAGCCCCTGCTTCCGGTCCTGGAAGCCGTGGTTCAGTCGGGTCGTCCCCTGCTGATCATCGCCGAGGACATCGAAGGTGAAGCCCTCGCCACCCTGGTGGTCAACAAGCTGCGTGGCGGCCTGCGCGTCGCCGCCGTCAAGGCTCCGGGCTTCGGCGATCGCCGCAAGGCCATGCTGGAAGACATCGCCGTCCTGACCGGCGGTGAAGTGATCAGCGAAGACCTGGGCATCAAGCTCGAGAACGTCACCCTCGAGATGCTCGGCAAGGCCAAGAAGGTCACCATCACCAAGGACGACACCACCATCGTGGACGGCGTCGGCGGCAAGGACGGCATCGAAGCCCGCATCGGCCAGATCAAGAAGCAGATCGAAGACACCACGAGCGACTACGACAAGGAAAAGCTGCAGGAACGCCTCGCCAAGCTGGCCGGTGGTGTTGCCGTGATCCGCGTCGGCGGCGCGACTGAAGTCGAAGTGAAGGAAAAGAAGGACCGCGTCGATGACGCCCTCAACGCGACCCGCGCGGCCGTGGAAGAAGGCATTGTCCCCGGCGGCGGCGTGGCCCTGCTGAAGGCCTCGAAGATCCTCGACGGCATGGAAGGCGCCAACGCCGACCAGACCCAGGGTATCGCCATCGTCCGTCGCGCCCTGCAGGCCCCGATCCGTCAGATCGCCGAAAACGCCGGCGTTGAAGGCTCCATCGTGGTCGGCAAGATCCTCGAAAGCGACAGCCCGACCTTCGGCTTCAACGCCCAGACCGAGCAGTACGTCGACCTGGTCGCCGACGGCGTCATCGACCCCGCCAAGGTGGTTCGCACCGCCCTGCAGGACGCCGCTTCGGTCTCCGGCCTGCTGATCACCACCGAAGCCGCCATCGTCGAGGCCCCCAAGAAGGGCAGCGGCGGCGCCCCGGGCGGCATGCCCGGCGGCATGGGCGGCATGGGCGACATGGACTTCTAGGAAGTCCATCAAGTCGCCCATCACTCAACGTGATCGGATCGGCCAAGGCCGATCCGAGCGGCGACATGGACTTCTAGGAAGTCTGAGTCACTCGCTGACTGAACGGGAAGGGCCGCTCCGAAAGGGGCGGCCCTTTCTCTTTGTCCCTTCTCCCGACAAGCGGGAGAAGGGCGCCTTCGGTGCTAGTGCCGGGCCGGGATCGGCTGGGTGTATTCGGCCTTCGCGGCCGCCTCGTCGGCGAACTGCTTGCGGCGGGGGCCGAGGTAGCCGAACAGGAAGGCGGCGACCTTGCGGATCTGGATCTCTTCCGAGCCCTCGGTGATCCGGTAGCGGCGGTGGTGGCGGTAGATGTGTTCGAAGGCCTTGTGGCGGCTGTAGCCCATGCCGCCGTGCACCTGCATGGCCCGGTCGGCGGCCTCGCAGCAAAGGCGGTTGCCCCAGTAGTTGCACATCGAGACCTTGTCGGAGATCTCCTTCTCGATCTGCTTGTGCTCCATGTGATCCATCTGCCAGGCGGTCTGGCGGATCAGCAGGCGCAGCATCTCGCACTGGGTGGCCAGCTCGACGAGCGGGAACTGGATGGCCTGGTTGTCGGAGAGCGGCTTACCGAACGGCTTGCGCTGGCGGGCGTACTTCACACTCTCTTCTATGCAGTAGACCGCGGCGCCCAGGGAGGAGGCCGCCTGGCGGATGCGGTTCTGGTGGACGAAGGATTGGCCGAGCCCCAGGCCCCGGTCGACCTGGCCCCAGTAGCTGTCTTCCGGAATCCAGCAGTCGAAGCTGATGCGCGGGTGGTCGGTGGGCATGTTGAAGGTCCACATCCACTCTTCGATCTTGATGTGCTCGCGGGGCACGATGAAGCAGGTGATGCCGGTGGCGTCGCCGTCTTTCCCCGAGGTGCGGGCGAAGACCATGACGTGGGTGACCACGTGCATGCCGGTGGTCCACATCTTCTCGCCCTTGATGCGCCAGCCGGGCTTGCCGTCCTTCTCTTCACGGACGCCCGTGGACTCCATGAAGGTGGCGTCGGAGCCATGGTTGGGCTCGGTCAGGCCGAACGCTGTGCGCATCGTGCCGTTCAGCACCTTCTCGCCATCGCGGGCGTACTGCTCCGGCGTGGCGAATTCCTTGAACATCAGGATGAAGGGGTTGTTGCCGACGATGCTGTGCTCGGTCTGCAGGTCGTTGAACAGACCCAGGCCCTTGGCCGCCAGGTGCTCGCGGATCACCGCCATGTCGAGGTTGGTGCCGGCCTTGCCGCCCATGTCCTTGGGCCAGGCGTAACGCAGGTGGCCGGCCTCGTCGGCGACCTTGCGGCATTCGGCCAGCAGCTCTTCCCAGTCCTTGCGGGGCAGGCCGTTGTTGTCCCAGTCGGTGCGGGCGTGCTCGCGCCGGTGATCGAAGAAGCGCTCGTTGTCGTCGCGCGCCTGGATCGGATTGATCTTCTCCTCGATGAAGCGGTCGAGCTCGGCGAGGTAGTCGACGAGGTATTGGGGCAGGGCAAAGTCCACGGCCGTATCTCCCGATGAGTTCTGTTGTTTTGCCCAGTATGCGCCGGTTGACGCACGCGGCAACCGTGACCCCGCGTCAAGCGATTGCAGATTGGTTGCAGCGCCGTTCAGAGATTGCTCATCGATATGATGCAGGGTGGCCTGCCATGACAATGTTGATCTTCGCCGCCATTCTCGGAGCGCTGCTGGGCATGACCGTCCGGCCGGCGCTGCTGGCTGTCGCGATTTCGGTGGCGGTTTCGGGCGGGCTGCAGGGCGCCATCGCCTGGGTGGCGCGCCTCGCCGAGGCCAATCCGGCGCAGAGGGCGCTGGCGGAGCGGATCGAAATCCTGGTCGGCAAGGACGTCCATGCCCTGTGGCCGGTGCTGGCCGCGGCCGTGGTGGGGTCGATCGCCTCGGCGGTGATGTGGTCGCTGGCCAACAAGGAATCGACCGACCGCTACTGGTTCCGCGGCGGCGATCGCCGGGTGGTGCTGATGGACCAGGTCGAGGAAAACGACCGGCACAGCATTGCCGAGCAGCGTTTCCGCGACATCTTGGGTCGCTGATCCTGCGCGCTTAAAAATTTTTGCGTTCGATCAAAAAACCGCTTGCGCCGTTCTATGTTATCGTTGATATCTAAGCAGTGCTTAGTTCACGTCGCGTTGTTCGGTGGGGATACCGGGCGACAGACCAGCGGCGGGTTCCGGGCAACAAGACTGATCCAATCCAAGCTGACGTTTCCACCCCAACGCCCTGGAGGGCCCCACATGAAGCTCCAAGTCCTCGCGGCTGCCGCCGCCCTTTCGCTCGTCTTCACCGGCGCCTCGTTCGCCGCTGACGGCAAGATCGTCGTCTCGCTGAAGACCCCGGTCGCCGCCAAGACCAAGGTCGTCGCCGGCGGCGCCGTCTGGAACTGCGAAGGCGCCACCTGCGTCGCCGCCGCCGCCCCGGCCCGCACCGACAGCACCAAGGGCTGCAAGGCCCTGAGCAAGGAAGTCGGCGAAGTCGTCGCCTTCGGTTCGCTGGGCAATGACGATCTGGCCAAGTGCGGCGCGATCGTCTCGACCAGCCGCGCGGTCGCCTCGAACAAGTAGGCTTCATCGGGCGGGCTCACCCCCCGCCTGATCATTTCCTCGAGCAAACTCGACCTTGCCAATGGTCAAGGGGCGACCGGTTCATCCGGCCGCCCCTTTTCTCTTTGCAGGCCTGCGACTAGGACATCGCCGCATGACCACGCCCCGCCTTGCCCTCGTGCTTGAAGACGCCCTGACCGCCGCCGCAGGGGCGGACCGGCCCGTGCTGCCGGTGTCCCTGGCGGTCGACTATGGCGCGGCCGGCGAGGGTGACCTGTCGGTGACGACGGGGGTCGACCGCTCGACCAAGAGCCTGGTGTTCGTCAGCGCCCGGGCGACATGGCCCGACGGGCGGGTCGCCGGCGGCGGGCAGGGAATCTTCCGGGTCATCCTCTAGGCGTCGCGGATGACGATCGGGCCCGGGCTTACCCTGCGTGAGGGTCGGGCAGGGCCTAATTCACCCCGGTTCCAACCTTATTTCCCCGCGACGTTGCGATGCACAACCCGCCGTGCTATCAGGCGCCCGGCTTCGGGCAGGCGGTTTGTAACGACCCCCTCGCTCACGTGCTTTTCTCAAGCGCTTTCAAGCCTTTAGGATCGTGGTGAGGGCAACCTTGCTGACGACGGACAGAACGCACCGGACGGACCAAATTGGCGGACGACAGCAAGACCAACGATGTGGGCGATCGATACGCCCGGGCCCTGTTCGACCTGGCCATGGATAACAATGCCCTGAAGGCCGTCGAGGCCGACATGGAAACGCTTTCGCGCGCCCTCGCCGAGAGCCGCGATCTCAAGCGTCTGGTCGAATCGCCCTCGTTCAGCGCCGAGGACAAGGGCAAGGGCCTGGTGGCCGTCGCCGCCAAGTCTGGGGTCAACATGCTGACCGCCAAGTTCGTCGGCCTGCTGGCCGCCAACGGCCGCGCCCGCGACCTGGCCCACGTCATCACCTCCTTCCGCAATCTGGCCGCCGCCCACCGCGGCGCCGTGACTGCCGAGGTCGTCTCCGCCCTTCCGCTCACGCTCGCCCAGTCGAAGGGGATCGCCGCGGCGCTCCGCCAGTCGCTGGGCAAGGAGCCGGAAATCACCACCCGCGTGGACCCCGCCCTGCTTGGCGGACTCAAGGTTCTCGTCGGTTCTCGTCTGTTCGATGCTTCGCTGAAGTCGAAGCTCGACTCCCTGAAATTCGCCCTGAAGAGAGCGTAACGTTATGGACATCCGCGCCGCCGAGATTTCGGCCATCCTCAAGTCGCAGATCGCCGGGTTCGGCGAAGAAGCCGATGTCTCCGACGTCGGCTCGGTTCTGTCCGTTGGTGACGGCATCGCCCGCGTCTACGGTCTGGACAACGTCCAGGCCGGCGAAATGGTCGAGTTCCCCTCGGCCGGCGTGAAGGGCATGGCCCTGAACCTCGAGCGCGACAACGTCGGCATCGTGATCTTCGGCAACGACAATCACATCAAGGAAGGCGACCAGGTTCGCCGCCTCGGCGAGATCGTCGACGTGCCGGTCGGCAAGGGCCTGCTGGGCCGCGTCGTCAACCCGCTGGGCGAGCCGATCGACGGCAAGGGCCCGATCGTCGGCTCCGAGCGTCGCCGCGTCGACGTCAAGGCCCCGGGCATCATCCCGCGCAAGTCGGTGCACGAGCCCGTGCAGACCGGTCTGAAGGCCATCGACGCCCTGATCCCGATCGGCCGCGGCCAGCGCGAACTGATCATCGGTGACCGTCAGACCGGCAAGACCGCCATCGCCATCGACGCCATCCTCAACCAGAAGGCCGCCAACGCCGGTGATGACGAGAGCGCCAAGCTCTACTGCATCTACGTCGCCATCGGTCAGAAGCGCTCGACGGTCGCCCAGATCGTCAAGACGCTCGAGGAAGCCGGCGCGATGGAATACACCATCGTCGTCGCCGCCACCGCCTCCGAGCCGGCCCCGCTGCAGTTCCTGGCGCCCTTCGCCGGTTGCGCCATGGGCGAGTACTTCCGCGACAACGGCATGCACGGCCTGATCATCTATGATGACCTTTCCAAGCAGGCCGTGGCCTACCGCCAGATGTCCCTGCTGCTGCGCCGCCCGCCGGGCCGCGAAGCCTACCCGGGCGACGTCTTCTACCTGCACAGCCGCCTGCTGGAACGCGCCGCCAAGCTGAACGAAGACAACGGCTCCGGCTCGCTGACCGCCCTGCCGGTCATTGAAACGCAAGCCAACGACGTCTCGGCCTACATCCCGACCAACGTCATCTCGATCACCGACGGCCAGATCTTCCTGGAAACCGACCTGTTCTTCCAGGGCATCCGCCCGGCCGTGAACGTCGGTATCTCGGTGTCGCGCGTCGGCTCCTCGGCCCAGATCAAGGCGATGAAG
>JBILYE010000343.1:0-2875 GCA_044377925.1 Caulobacter sp.
TCATCGGCGCCTTCCAGGAAGAGATCAGCAAGGTCCTCACCCTGGCCATCCTGATGCCCATCGTCGCCTCCCTGGGCGGCAATGCCGGCACCCAGACCCTGGCCGTCGCCGTGCGCGCCCTGGCCAGCCGCGAGCTGAATGCGTCCAACGCCATGCGGATCGTTCTGCGCGAGCTCGGGGTGGGGGTGCTGAACGGCGCTGTGCTGGCCTCGATCATGGCCCTGGCCGTCTTCCTGTTCTTCCGCGACCCCATGCTATGCCTGACCATCGGTCTGGCCCTGGTCATCAACCTGTTCATCGCCAGCATGGCCGGCATCCTCGTGCCGCTGGCCCTCGACCGGCTCGGACGCGATCCAGCGGTATCTTCTTCGGTCTTCGTCACGTTCATGACTGATTTTATGGGTTTCCTGTCCTTCCTGGGTCTGGCGGCGTTGATTCTCCTGTAAGGTGAGACCCTCAGTTCAGCGCTCGCGCAAACCGGCCCCTATCTTGCCCGGGGGAGGGGGAACGCACCGGCGCTCGTATCAATTTGGGTCACAATGGGCATGACACCCCGACATCAGGTCTCCAAGGCCGCCGTCGAACTGATCAAGACGTTCGAAGGCTACCGTTCCAAAGCGGCTCAGCTGCCCGACGGGCGCTGGACGATCGGCTTTGGCCACACGCTGACCGCCCGCGAAGGGGCGCAGGTCTCTGAACAGGACGCCGAGGCGCTCCTGCTCTATGACCTGATCGCCATCGCCCATGCGGTGAACGAGCAGACCTTCACGCCGCTGACCCAGAACCAGTTCGACGCGTTGTGCTGCTTCGCCTTCAACGTCGGTCTCGACAACTTCAAGCGCTCCAGTGTCCTGCGCCGGGTCAATGAAGGCAGCCTGCTGCAGGCGGCCTGCGCCATGGAGATGTGGCGCAAGGCCGACTTCGAAGGCGAGCGTATCGTCGTCGACGCCCTGGTCCGTCGCCGCTCGGCCGAGAAGACCCTGTTCCTGACGCCCGCCAACGGCTGGGTCCCGGCCCCGTCGCCGATCGTCCGGCCCAAGGTCGACTATGACGCGGTCAACTTCGTGCCGCGCCAGACCCCGACGGCCCTGAAGACCGACCTGACCGCCGACAAGGCCGTCGCGATGCGCGATGAGCCGCTGCCCTCGCCGCATGCGCCGCCCCAGGCCTCGCCTGTCGTCACCACGGCCGCCATGACCGCCGCCGCCGCCGTGACCTCGCGTCTGGCCGAACTGGTGCCGGAGCCGGTCGTCGTGCCCCCGCCGGTTCCGGCGGTGGAGGCTGTTGCTGCGCCGGTGTCCGCGCCGATCGCTCCGATCGTCGAGCACCAGCCGCAAGAAATCGTCGCTTCGCAGACCGCGGACGAGAGCCTGGCCTGGTCGCCGGTGTCGTCTCAAGCCCCCGTCGCCGAGGTGATGACCCAGGCGGACCTGGCCGTCGAAGCCCAGGACGAAGGCGACTTCGCCGACGCCGATGCCGGCGATTTCGACCCGGTCCTCGAATTCTCCCGGACGCCGGCCGAGCCGACCGCGATCCCGGCCGCCGACGCCCTGGCCTTCCCGCCGCCGCCGGCCCCGGTCGAAGCTCTGCCGGAGCAACCGGAGAGCTATACGCCGTACCCGGCGACGCCGGTGCTGGCCGTCGGCAACGGCGACCGCGCCTTTGTCCTCACCCCGGCGCCCGAACATGAGCCGGCCGCCGCCAGCTTCGGCACCGACCCTTTCCGCTTCGAGGCGGCCAATGAGTCGGAGCCGGGCCTGTTCGACATCTCGAGCCAGCCCTTCGAGCCGCAATCGACCGGCGTCCGTAGCCAGCCGCTGCTGAACGAAGACCACATTCGCCGGCTGGTCGAAGAGGACGAGTGGACCCTGGCCGCCAACTTCGATCCGGCTTTCGACGCCACCGAGCTGCAGGAGCCGCGCATCGCCGGCCTGCCCTGGCTGGGCGGCGCCGTGGTCGGCCTGTTCGTCTGCGGCGGCGGCATCGCCTGGGGCCTGGTCGACGGCACCGGCGACGCCGGCGTCAAGATCGCGGCCTGGTCGATGGCCCTGGGCGGCGGCGGCGTGCTGCTGTTTTCGGCCTGGCGCTGGCTGTCGGCCTTCGGCCTGCCGCCGATGGACGACGAGGACGAGGCTCAATCGAGCGAGAATATCCCGGCCGAGTGATGGACGGGGGTAGCGGGCAGTAAGCGTTAGTGCCGCGTAGCTTGGCGTAAGCGCCCCGTGGGTCTGTGCGACCTGCGGGGCGTCATGCTATCTGGCGCCCATGACACACTCCCCCCAGATGGACTTCGGCCTTGGCGCGACCGCCGAGGCGATCCGCGAAACCACCGCCCGCTACGCCGCCGACCGCATCGCGCCCATGGCCGCGCAGATCGACGCCGACAACCACTTCCCCCGCGAGCTCTGGCCCGAGATGGGCGAGCTCGGCCTGCACGGCATCACCGTCGAGGAAGAGTTCGGCGGCCTCGGCCTCGGCTACCTCGAGCACGTCATCGCCATGGAGGAGGTGTCCCGCGCCTCCGCCAGCATCGGCCTGTCGTACGGCGCCCACTCCAACCTCTGCATCAACCAGATCCGCCGCTGGGCCACGCCCGAGCAGAAGCGCAAATACCTGCCGGGACTGATCAGCGGCGAGCACGTCGGCTCCCTGGCGATGAGCGAGGCCGGCTCCGGTTCGGACGTGGTCTCGATGAAGCTGCGCGCCGACCACAAGGGTGATCGGTACGTGCTGAACGGCACGAAGTTCTGGATCACCAACGCCCCGCACGCCGACACCCTGGTCGTCTACGCCAAGACCGACCCCGACGGCGCCAGCCGCGGCATCACCGCCTTCCTGATCGAGAAGGGGATGAAGGGTTTCAGCGTCTCGAAGA
>JBILYE010000118.1:0-11335 GCA_044377925.1 Caulobacter sp.
CTAGCGGATTTGCCGCTCAAGTCACGTGTCTTCGGGGCGTTCCGCGTAGCGCCGCGCCAGCCAGGCGCACGCCAGCAACTGGATCTGGTGGAAGATCATCAGCGGCACGATCATCACCCCGGCCACGGCCGGCGCGAACAGGATGGCGGCCATCGGCGCGCCGGTGACCAGACTCTTCTTGGAGCCGGAGAAGGTCAGGACGATGCGGTCAGCGACCGAGAAGCCCAGCAGCCTGCCGAGCAGGGTGGAAAGGCCCAGGACCAGCCCCAGCAGCAGGCAGCAGAGCAGGGTGACGACCAGCAATTCGGGAACCGACACCCGCGTCCACACGCCCTCGACAACGGCGTGGCTGAAGGCGGCGTAGACAACCAGCAGGATGGAGCCACGATCGACATAGCTGACCAGTTGCTTGTGGCGCTCCAGGACCGGCGCGACCCATGTGCGCAGTAGCTGGCCGGCGATGAAGGGCGCCAGCAGCTGCAGGGCGATACTGGCGGCGGCGTCCCAGCCGGGGCCGGACCCCTGAGCATGCATGGTCAGGCCGACCAGCAGCGGTGTGGCCGCCATACCCAGCAGGTTGGAGGCCGACGCCGCGCAGACGGCGGCGGCGACGTTGCCCCGCGCCAGGGCGGTGAAGGCGATCGACGACTGCACCGTCGAGGGCAGGCAGCAGAGGAACAGCAGCCCCATGGCCAGCGGCGTCGGCAGGATCGAAGCGGGGATCAGCCCCATCGCCAGGCCAAGCAGCGGGAACAGCACAAAGCTGACCCCCAGCACCGCCAGATGCAGCCGCCAGTGGGTCATCCCGGCGATTACCGCCTCGCGCGACAGCTTGGCCCCGTGCAGGAAGAACAGCAGGGCGACAACGCCCTTGGTCACCGGCGACAGAAGGTCGGACGCCACGCCGCGCGCCGGTAGCAGCGAGGCCAGCACCACCACGGCCAGCAGCGCCACCATGTAGGGATCGAGGCGGAAGCTTTTCATCGGCTGTTCACGGGCGCTGCAGGGTCCTTGAGGCCGAAAATCCGCGTTCTTGCGGAAGCCTGTATCCTACCGGGGCGTTCGCCCGGTCGAGGGTGTTGGATACGGTCGCGATGATGACTGTCGAGGATGAAGTCCTCACCGTGCGTGCCGGAGTTTCCCTGATGAAACCCATGCCGAGGGCAGTGGGCGTCAGGCGCTGACCAGGAAACTCAGCTGGCGCCCGCCGTCGGTGTCGGCCTGGGCCAGTTCGCGGTCGGTCAGGCGGGTGGGGTAGTCACCGGTGAAATAGTGGTCAGTGAACTGCGGGTTGGCCGGATCCCTCGGGCCCACGCCGAGCGCCTCGTACAGCCCCTCAACGCTCAGGAAACCAAGGCTGTCGACCTCCAGGAACGTGGCCATTTCCCCGAGCGACTGGGTCGCCGCCAACAGCTTGTCCCGCTCGGGCATATCGATGCCATAGAAGTCCGGCCACTTGATCGGCGGTGATGCGGATCTCAGGTGCACTTCCGTCGCGCCCGCCTCGCGGACCATGCGGACGATCTTGCGGCTGGTGGTGCCGCGGACGATGGAATCGTCGATCAGCACCACCCGCTTGCCTTCCAGGACGGCGCGGTTGGGGCTGTGCTTCATGCGCACGCCCAGCTCTCGCACGCCCTGCGTGGGCTGAATGAAGGTCCGCCCGACATAGTGGTTGCGGATGATCCCCATCTCGAAGGGCAGGCCGCTCTCTTGCGCGTAACCGATGGCGGCCGGCACCCCACTGTCGGGCACCGGCACCACAACGTCGGCCTCGGGGCCGCTTTCGATGGCCAGGCGGGCGCCCATCTTCTTGCGCACGTCATAGACCGAGCGGCCGTCGACGACGCTGTCAGGGCGGGCGAAGTAGACCAGTTCGAAGACGCAAGGGCGGGCGCGGGGGGCGGGGAAGGGGCGCAGGCTCTCGATGCCCGTGTCGTCGATGATCACCATCTCGCCGTGGGCGATATCGCGCACGAAGCTGGCGCCGATCATGTCCAGCGCGCAGGTCTCCGACGCCAGCACCGGCTTACCTTCCAGGTCGCCGAGCACCAGGGGGCGGATACCGAGCGGATCGCGCACGCCGATGAGCTTCTTGTTGGTCAGCGCAATCAGGGCGTAGCCGCCCTCGATCTGGCTGATGGCATCGATGAACCGGTCCACGAAGCGGGCCTTTCGCGACCGCGCCAGCAGATGGAGGATCACTTCGGAGTCGCTGGTCGACTGGAAGATGGCCCCGTCGCTGACCAGCCGGTCGCGCAGGGTGTGGAAGTTGGTGAGGTTGCCGTTGTGGGCCAGGGCGACGCCGCCGGCTTCCAGGTCTGCGAACATCGGCTGCACATTGCGGAAGGCGCTGCCGCCCGCCGTCGAATAGCGGGTGTGGCCGATGGCGGCCTTGCCGGGCAGCCGTTCAACCAGATCCTGGCCCGTGAACGCGTCGCCGACCCGGCCCACATGGCGCTCGGTGTGGAAGCGTTCACCGTCGAAGGCGGCGATGCCGCAGGCTTCCTGGCCCCGGTGCTGCAGGGCGTGCAGACCGAGCGCCGCGACGGCGGAAGCCTCGGCCACGCCGTAGACGCCGAACACGCCGCATTCGAGGCGCAGCTGGTCATCGTCCGGGTCGCGGTGGTCGGCGGGGTTCCAGGCGCCGAAAGACTTGAGGGCAGAGTTGGTCATCGGCTCTTCTCCACGGCGTCGTCCATCGCCTTGCGTTCGGCGTCGCTATAGCCTGCTCCGTCGCGGACCGCATCCTCAACCACAGGGGCGACCTTGCCCGCGGCTGCAAAGGCGCCGGGTGCGAAGGCTTTCAGCACCTTTCCGGCGGCGGAGGTCAGCGGATAGAGTCTGGCCTCGCTGACCCACCGGGGCGGGCCATTCTCGGCGCCGGCCAGCTGCACCAGGAGGGTGAAGGCGCCCAGGATCACCGAGGCGCGGATGAGACCGAATGCCGCGCCCATCAGCCGGTCGAGCGTGCCCAGCGCGCCGGCGCTCTGCACCCGGCTGGTGATCAGCCCGGCGAAGATCTTGAGAACGAGGAAGACGATGACGAAGACGATGAGCAGGGCGGCGGTCACGGCCGCCCAGTCGGGACTCATCATGCCTCGCAGCACCGGGGCGCTGAACCTCAGGGCCAGAATGGCGATCAGGACGGAGACGATGAACGCCAGCATCCCGGTCAATTCCCTGGTGGCCCCGCGCATGAAGGCGGTGAGACCGCTGATGATCAGCAGCAGGCCGGCAAGGACGTCGAACAGGGTCAAGGCGTGGTCCATCTCTGCTGGCCGATGCGGTCGATGGCCTCGGCCAGTCTGGAGACACCCGTAACCGGCAGCGAGTCGCCGGCCCCGTTGGGGGCGAGCGCGCGGCCGAATCCCAGCTTGGCCGCTTCCTTCAGGCGCGATTCCATGCGGCCCACGGGCCTCACGTCGCCGGAAAGGCTGATTTCGCCAAACACCACGCAGTCCTGGGGCAGGGGTTCATCCAGTGCGGAGGAGGCCAAGGCCGCGGCAGCGGCCAGGTCGGCCGCCGGTTCGGTGATCCTCAGCCCCCCGGCGACGTTCAGATAGACGTCCCGGTTGCCAAAACCAAGGCCGCATCGCGACTCCAGTACGGCCAGCACCATGGCCAGCCGCCCGCTGTCCCATCCAACGACCGCCCGGCGCGGATTGCCGCCGGAGCTCGGCGCCACCAGGGCCTGGAACTCGACCAGCACCGGCCGGCTGCCCTCTATGCCAGCAAACACCGCCGCCCCGGCCGACCGCTCGGCCCCGTCGTGCAGGAACAGGGCGGACGGGTTCTTGACCTCGGTCAGGCCGATGTCGCCCATCTCGAAGACGCCTATCTCGTCAGTGGCGCCGAACCGGTTCTTGGCCCCGCGCAGCACCCGGAAGGGATAGCCCCGCTCGCCCTCGAAGCTCAGCACCGCATCGACCAGATGCTCGACCACGCGTGGCCCGGCGATCTGGCCGTCCTTGGTGACGTGGCCGACGAGGATGACCGCCACGCCCTTCTTCTTGGCGAATCGCACCAGTTCCTGGGCGCAGGAGCGCACCTGGGTTACTGAACCGGGGCCCGCCTCATGGGCGTCGGACCACATGGTCTGGATGGAATCGATCACGACCAGATCAAAGGGCTCCTTCTTCAGCCCCTCGAGGATGTCGCGCAGCGAGGTTTCGGCCGCCAGCTTGACCGGCGCCTGCGCCAGTCCCATCCGGCCAGCCCGGCTGCGGATCTGCTCGACCGCCTCCTCGCCTGAGATGTAGGCGCACCGCGCGCCCCGCAGAGAGGCCTGAGCCACCACCTGCAGCAGCAGGGTCGACTTCCCCACCCCCGGATCGCCGCCGACCAGGATGGCCGATCCTGGCACCACGCCGCCGCCGCAGACCCGGTCGAATTCATCGACTCCGGTGATGATGCGCGGCGGGGAGGGGGTGTCGCTCTCCAGTCCCTCGAAGGTCAGTCCGCCGCGCCGGCTGCCCTTCGAGGGCGCGAGCGCGCCGGGCAGTTTGCTGGTCAACTCCTCGACCAGGCTGTTCCATGTCCCGCAGGCCGGACACTGCCCCTGCCACTTGGGCGAGACCCCACCGCAGGACTGGCAGACATAGAGGGCGCCGTCGCGGGCCATGGCGTTTCCGATTCGGGATGGTGAAAGAATAGCGCGTCCTGCGCCTCGGAGCCGACCCTAACAAATGTTCTTGTTTCGTTCAATGTCGCAGGCTCGCGAGGGGGCGCCCCGTCCCAAGCGCATCGAACGGCGCAATCCCTTACGCCCAAAGGCCTCGCGACCACCCGCCGCTTTCTTGAACACGGTTTCTTAAGTGGTCGGGGTATCAACTTCCGCCTGTGTTGGGGGTCTCCGGAATGGACAGCCTGAACCCAGGCTCCGTGGATGCGGAGGCGCCCGCCGTGAGCGGATGCGCCTTTGACGCGGCGACTCTCGATTTCCTGTTTCCCTGCCGTTTCGAGGTCCGCGAGGACCTGTCGATCCATGCGCCCGCCCCGCGATTGCTGGCGCTCGCCCCGCGCATTGAAGGCGCGCTGCTGACGGAGACCTTTATCGTCGAGGCCGCGGGCCATATCGCCGGCTTTGCCGATCTGGCGTCTCTCGACCGCACCCCTGTCATCCTGCACGCCCGCGCCGACGCCGGCCTCAGGCTGCGCGGCGCCATCTCCATCCAGCCGGACGGAAGGGCGATGTTCCTGACCGCCCAGGCGGTCTGCGAAGAGCAGATGGCGACCGGCCTTGACCCGGCGAACGTGTCCCCGCTCGACGGTGCGACCGACATGCCCGCCGCCCTTCGGGTCCAGGCGGAAGCCACTCGCGAGGCCGAAACAGTGATCGCCTCCCTGGCCAGGGCCCGGGACGAGGCCCTCGCCAGAGAGGAGTTCTTCGACGCGATCGTGCAGATGCTGCCCGCCATCCTGATGGTCAAGGACGCCCGCGACGGCCGCTATGTGCTGGTCAACCGCGCCGCCGAGGAGATGCTTGGCGTCCAGGCCGCCGCCCTGCTGGGCCGCAACGTTCACGAACTCTTCCCGCCCGAAGAGGCGAAAGCCTTCTCCGACGAGGATCAGGCGGTCATCGCCTCTGGCAAGATGACCGTCGTCGAGGAAGAGACCGTCACCACCGCCGCCCGCGGCAAGCGCATCTTCACCACCAAGAAGGTCGCTACCTATGGCGAGGAGGGCGCCCGCCACATCGTCACCGTCGGTGAGGATGTCACGGAGCGCATCGAGATCCGCGAGGCCCTGCATACGGCCCTCACCGCCGCCGAAGAGGCCGCCCTCTCCAAGAGCGTCTTTCTGGCCAACATGAGCCACGAGATCAGGACGCCGCTGAACGGCATCGTCGCCATCGCCGACATCCTGCAGCGCGAAGACCTGCTGCCTCGTGTCAGTGACATGGTGAACATCATCAGCGCCTCCGGGGAGACGCTGGAGCGCCTGCTCAGCGACATTCTCGACCAGGCCCGCATCGAGAGCGGCCAGATCACCATCGAGGCCGCGCCCTTCCACCTTGGCGACATGGTTCGCGCCACCGCCGCGCTCGGCGAGCTAAAGGCCAGCGAGAAGGGGGTCGCCCTGAACATCGACCTCTCGCCGGAAGTCGATGTCGGCGTCGAGGGCGACATGGTCCGCGTCCGCCAGATCCTGACCAACCTGGTCAGCAACGCCGTCAAGTTCACCGAGGCCGGCGAGGTCAAGATCACCGGCTACCGCTGCGCCGAGGGCCGGGTGCGCTTCGAGGTGCGCGACACCGGCGAGGGCTTCGACGAGGCTACCCGGGAACGGATCTTCGGCCGCTTCCAGCAGGCCGATAACACCATCACCCGCAAGTACGGCGGCACGGGCCTGGGCCTGGCCATCTCGCGCGAGCTGGCGGCGCTGATGGGCGGCCACCTCGACTGCGAAGGCCGTCCGGGAGAGGGCGCCACCTTCTGGTTCGAACTGCCGCTGCCGCAGGTCGAGGACATCCATGTGCCGATGGCGCTTCAGGCCCAGGCCGAGGCCCCGCCGCAGATGCGCATCCTGGTCGCCGACGACCATCCGACCAACCGCCGTGTGATCGAGCTGATGCTGGCCGGCTCAGCCGACGTCTCCTGCGTCGAGAACGGCCAGGAGGCGCTCGACGCCCTCGCCGCCGACGACTTCGACCTGGTGCTGATGGACATGCAGATGCCGGTCATGGACGGCCTCACCGCCATCCGGCATCAGCGGGCCCGCGAGGCCTCCGGCCAGGCCAGCAACGTCGGCCGCCTGCCGATCATCATGCTAACCGCCAACGCCCTGCCCGAACATGTCTCGGCCAGCCTGGCCGCCGGCGCCGACCGCCACCTCGACAAGCCGATCACGGCGGCGACCCTGTTCGCGGCCCTGACGGACGTCCTCTCGGCCCAGGCCGCTTGAGCCTGCGCTAGCTTTCGCCGAGCCAACGCCGCCGGGAGCGACGTCCCATCCGCACCAGGAACTCATAAGCCGAAGCCCCGGCCACCCTCGCCGCCTCGTCCAGCAACAGGTTGGGCCCGATCAGCTCGACCATGTCGCCGGCCGCCGCACCCGCCCCGGTGACGTCCACCGCGATCAGGTCCATCGACACCCGGCCCAGCAACCGCCGCCGCTGGCCGCCGAACCAGGCCCCGCCGCCCGGCGACGATGCCCGCAGGTAGCCGTCGGCATAGCCGGCCGAGACGATGGCCACCCTCAACGGCTCACCGGCGACGAAAGCGGCGCCGTAGCCCACGCTGTCGCCCTCGGGCACGTCGCGGATCTGAAGGATGGGGGCTTCCAGGGTGGCGACCGTGGCGAGGCGCGGCTCGTGCCCGTCATGCGGGCCGCCGCCGTAGAGGCTGACGCCCGGACGGACCTGGTCAAAGTGGTAGTCGCGGCCCAGGAATACGCCACCTGAACTGGCCAGGCTGGCGCGGGCCTTGGGGAACAGACCGCGGACGGCGGTGAAACGCTGCAGCTGCTTGTCGTTGAGCGGATGGCCGGGCTGGGCGGCGCAGGCCAGGTGACTGAGCAGGAGATCGATCCGAAGACCGCTCGTCGCCGCCACATCGGCCGCCTCGGCCAGGGTCAGGCCCAGTCGGTTCATGCCGGTGTCGACGTGCAGGGCGCAGGGACCGGCGGCGGCCCAGGCGGCGATCTGTTCGCCGCTGTTGAGGACCGGGACCAGGCCCGAGGCTTTAAGTCGCCCCGCCGCCCCGGTCGGGCAGCCATCGAACACGAGGATCGTGGCCGCCCGGTCGCCGAGCGCCCGACGCAGGGCCTCGCCCTCGGCCAGGCGGGCGACATAGAAGGTCCGGGCGCCCTCGGCCCACAGCCGCAGGCCCGTCTGGCTGGCGCCCATGCCATAGCCGTCGGCCTTGACCACCGGCGCGGTCTCGGCCCCGCCGGCCATGTCGCGCAGCAGGCGATAGTTGGCCGCGACGGCGTCCAGGTCGATGGTCAGGCGGGCGGCGTCGGCGGGCATTGCTTGGGCCGTAGGGGCTGAGCCCATGTATCGTCAAGCGCCGAGGCTCGCGGGCGTCGCTACCTCAATGAATGAGGATCGAAATCAGGCGACCCGCGCCTTCAGGCCGCCCTGCAGGATCGGCAGGCTGAAGCTGACCGTGGTGCCTTCGCCTGGCGCCGAGTCCATCTCCAGCGAGCCTTCGTGCAGTTCCACCAGGCTCTTGGTCAGGGCCAGGCCCAGACCGGTGCCCTGGGTCGTCTTGGAATGCTGGCTTTCGACCTGTTCGAACGGCTGCGCCAGGCGCGCCAGATCATCCCTGGAGATGCCGATGCCGGTGTCGGTGACCGAGACCCGGATCCGTTCGCCCAGCACATCGCGCCGCGGCTCGGCTCGCACCGTCACGCGGCCGCCGCGGGGCGTGAACTTGATGGCGTTGGACAGCAGGTTCAGAAGCACCTGCTTGATGGCCCGATAGTCGCCCTCGACTTCCGGCAGGTGCGGGAACTCGATGCCGAGATCGAGGCCGGCCGCCTCGGCCCGGTTGCGGACCAGGCGGACGGCGTCCTCGGTGACGTCCTCCAGGCTGATCGGCTCGAACTTTAGGTTCATCTTGCCGGCCTCGATCTTCGACATGTCGAGGATGTCGTTGATCAGGGCCAGCAGGTGCTGGCCGCTGTTGTGGATGTCGTTGGCGTAGTCCTTGTAGCGAGCGTCACCCATCGGCCCGTACATCTCCGCCACCATGATCTCGGAGAAGCCGTTGATGGCGTTCAGCGGCGTGCGCAGCTCGTGACTCATGTTGGCCAGGAACTCGGACTTGGCGCGGTTGGCCCCCTCGGCGCGGACCTTCTCGGCCTCGTACTTGCGGGCCAGCTCGGCCAGCTGTTCCTGGCTGCGTTCCAGGCCGGCGACGGCGTTCTGCAGCTGCTCCTCGTTGAGGCGTCGGGCCTCCTCCTGCAGCTTGACCGCCGTGATGTCGGCGGCAGTCATGACGAGGCCGCCTTCGGCCGTTCGACGCTCGCTGATCTGCACCCAGCGGCCATCGCTGAGCTCGGCTTCGCGCTCGCCTTTGTTCCCGTGCGGCGAGGGGTGTTCCTGTTTGATTGCCAACTGGGCGAAGCGGTTGACCTGATCGCGGGCGGCGCCGGGCTTTAACAGCTTGGGCTCAAGGTTGAATGTGCTGCGGTAGTTGCGGTTACACAGCAGCAGCCGACCATTCCTGTCCCACAGGACAAAGGCCTCTGAGACGCTCTCGATGGCGTCGCGCAGTCGGTTCTCGGCCGCCTGGGCGCGGGCCTGGGCGATGCGCTCCTCTGTGACGTCCAGCGCCACGCCGATGATGCGGCTGTGCTCCTGGACGGCCGGACCGGCGGCGCCCTGGCCGCGGGCGTCGATCCACAAGGATCGGCGACCATCGGTTCCAGGGACCCGGAAAGACACGTCGAACGCGCCATAGGCGGCGGCGTGGGCAAGGGCCTGGCGGACCCGTTCGCGGTGATCGGGGGCGACGCGCTCCAGCACGTCCTGGCCGCTGGCCACGCCAGCCCCGCCCCAGCCGAACATGACGCCGGTCACTTCCGACATGAACACCCGGTCGTGCTCCAGGTCCCATTCCCAGATGCCACAGCGGGCGGCCTCGACGGCCAGGCGGAAGCGTTCCTCGCTGGCCACCATGGCCAGCTGGGCGGCCTGGGTGCGGCGGCTTTGCATCAGCAGCAGAAGGGCCAGCGCTATACCGACCGCCAGAGGCACCAGCAGGGACACCAGGCCGTCCATGCGCTCGGCGTCGACGCTCATGATGCCGTCAACCTTGTCGGCCGCCACGGCCAGCAGGCTGCCGTCGCCGACCGGGCGCACGGCGACGTCCAGCGCCTTGCCGTCCGACGACTGGCCGCGCATCAGCACGTCCGTGCGCAGGTCCTTCACCTTCAGTCCAAAGCCGTCCTTCAGGGTCGGGGCGCCGAGCGCGCCCGGTCCAACGGCGGCGATCACACGGCCATCGACAAAGGCCAGGGCCGAAACCCGGGTCAGGCCGGTTCCGGCGACCCGTGCAGGGTCGGAGGCGATGATCAACCAGGCCTTGCCGCCGGGCGTCGTCTGGGCGCGGCCGATATAGAGGCGACTGCGGTCACCGGGCGCGGAGCCTGTCCAGGTCGCGCCGCCAGCCGCCTGGGCAGCACGGGCGGCGCCCTTGAAGTCCGGCGTGGTCAGCGAGCCGGCTGACGACAGGACGATATCGTCCTGCACCACCGCCACGGCCCCGGCCGTCGGCCCGGCGATGCGCAGGGCCAGCTCGCTGGCTTCAATGGGGGTGTCGGGCGCCCGGCGGAGAAGTTCGGCGCCGGCGGCCAGGCCCGCCTGCTGCGTGGACAGCGCGCCATCGACCTTGCCGGCCAGCAGGGCGGCGATGGCGGCCGGGCCCACCTGGGCCGGTGTGCTTGTCCAGCCGTTGGCCAGCTTCTGCACGCCGAAGGCGGTGTAGACGGCCAGCATCAGCAGGGCGGCCAGAATGGCGACGCGCATCAGGGGCTGGGAGCGGCCACGCGGCGAGGTCGCCGCGAAGGCGGGGTCCCCCGATCCTGCCCTTTGCCCGCGTGCCAAGCCCGAAAATCCCCAAACGCCGATTCACCCCAGAGGGGCATGGTAGGCGCCGGGAGTCCTCGCGTTAAGGCCTGATCAACGCCTTGAGTCAGTTCGCCGCGATTCGTGATTCAGAAGACTCACACCAGCGCCTTCGTCGCCAGTTCGAAGACATTCTTGGACAGGCCTTCGACGGCCGCAATGCGTTGAAGTTGCTCACGCATTTTGCCGCCAAGGTCCTCGCGGTAGCGCCGCCAGCCGCCCAGCGCCTCGACGAACCGCGCCGCGGTCATCGGGTTCACCTTGTCGGTGGCGATGATCCAGTCGGCCAGGAAACGGTAGCCGCTGCCATCGGGATCATGGAATCGCGAGGGATTGAAGCTGGCGAACGCCCCGACCAAAGCCCGCAGGCGGTTGGGGTTCTTCGCATCGAAGTCCGGGTGCGTCGTCAGCCCCATGACCCGGCCCAGGGCCAGCTCCGACGGATCGCGCGCCTGGGCGGCGAACCATTTATCGATGACCAGCGGCTCGTGCTTCCAGCGGGCATGGAAGGCCGACAGGGCCGTATCCGCAGCCTCGCCGCCCAGCGCTATCAGAGCGTTCAGGCCGCCAATGGCGTCGGTCATGTTGTCGGCGGCGCCGTAGTGGGCGCGGGCCCGCTCGATGACGGCTTTGCTCGGCCTGGCGGTCAGCAGGTCCAGCGCGGCGTTGCGCAGAGCCCGGCGGCCGGCGGCCTCGGCATCGGCCGAGAAGGCGCCCGCAAGCGCAAGCGCGTCGTGCAGGCGGATCAGCCGGTCAGCC
>JBILYE010000119.1:0-11298 GCA_044377925.1 Caulobacter sp.
GACTGGTCGACCATCTCCTCGATCGACTGGGGCTTGGCATAGAAGGCCGGCATCGGCGGGGCGATGGTCGCGCCCATCTCGGCCAGGGCGGTCATGGTCCGCAGGTGGCCCAGGTGCAGCGGCGTCTCACGAACCATCAACACCAGCCGGCGGCGCTCCTTGAGGACCACGTCGGCGGCGCGGGTCAGCAGGCTGGAGGTCACGCCGGTGGCGATCTCGCTCATCGTCCGCACCGAGCACGGCGCGATGATCATGCCGAGGGTCTGAAAGCTGCCCGAAGCGATGGAGGCCCCGACATCGCCGACCTTGTGGACAACGTCCGCCCGGGCGGCGACATCGGCAACGGTCAGGTTCGCCTCCTGGGCGAGCGTAAGCGCGGCGGATTTCGACATGACGAGGTGACTTTCGACACCCATTTCACGACAGGCGTCGAGGGCCCGCAAACCCAGCCAAACCCCGCTAGCGCCGGAGATTCCGACGATCAACCGACCTGTTTGCGCCATCCGACCGGTTCAACCTCCCAGTTATGTGAACAGACTCCCCGTCATCTCGGGTGTTCACTTGAGTGTGCATAGATAGCCAAGGAGGCGAACTACCATGGCCTTGGAAGCCCGTCTGCGGGAGCTCGACAGCCGCCACAGGAAACTGGACCGGACGATCGAGCGGGAAATGACGCACCCGGCGTCCGACGATATCAGGATCGCGGAACTCAAACGGCAAAAACTACGCCTCAAGGAAGAGATCGAAGGCCTGAAGGCTCGAACTCACTAGGATACGGAAAACCCCTCCACCGGTTGTCGGTGGAGGGGTTTTCTCATTTCAGACGCCCCGGCGATGCGAGCCGAGGCGAGGATCAATCCTCGTCTTCGTCGTCGTAGTCGACGGCGGGGCCGGTGTTGGCGAAGACGTTCTTCAGGTCGACGCTGCCGCCGCGCTCGTCTTCTTCCTCGTACGCCGGTTCCGGCTCGACCGCGGCTTCACCGGCCGGGCTCAGCGAGGGGCCGTCGCTGACGATCCCCTTGCGCAGATCGTCCTTGGCCTTCTTGTCGGCGGCCTTGCGGACCACGGCGTCCAGCTCGATCTGGCCGACGAGGCCAAGCGTCACCGGGTCGACGGGCTTGAGGTTGGCGCTGTTCCAGTGACTGCGGTCGCGGACCGCCTCGATGGTCGACTTGGTGGTGCCGAGCAGCTTGGAGATCTGGGCGTCGGTGACTTCCGGGTGGTTGCGCACGAACCAGGCAATGGCGTCCGGACGGTCCTGGCGACGCGACACCGGGGTGTAGCGCGGGGCCTTCTTCTGCGGCTTGAGGAGCTCGGCGTGACGGCTCTTCTGGACCTGCATGCGGTAGGCGGGGTTGGCCTGGGCCTTGTCCAGTTCCTCGCGGTTCAGCTGGCCGTTGGTGATCGGGTCGGCGCCGCGGATGTCGCGGGCGACTTCGCCATCGGCGATGCCGCGCACTTCCAGCGGGTGCAGCCCGCAGAAGTCGGCGATCTGCACAAAGCTGAGGGAGGTGTTGTCCACCAGCCAGACGGCGGTGGCCTTCGGCATCAGGATGGGTTCGGCCATGGGCATGCTCCAGAAACAGCGGCGCCCGGCCTTTCGGCCGGGCGGGTCTTGAAAACTGCTATAGCGATGTTCCCCGGCGAAGGGAACGGGGACTTGCATCCGCTGGCCTGCAAGCCCCCGAAATCTCGCTAAATTCGTCCCATCAGCAGCAGGACGATGACAATCACCAGCACGATGCCGAGACCGCCGCTGGGGAAATAGCCCCAGCTCTTCGAGTGGCCCCAGGTCGGCAGGGCGCCGACGAGGGCCAGGATCAGGATGATGATGAGGATCGTACCGAGCATTGGGGAATTCCTTGAGCAGCCTAAGGTCTTGCTCGTTCAATTCCCTCACCGCCGGTAAGTTCCGCCAAGTCGAGAGGCCAGGGATAGATGTCGGCGTCTGTACCTGGACGGTGAAGCCGGGCCATGAAGACCGTTTCCGCGAGGCCTTGCGCCGTGGCGCCGATGACCTCCAGACGTGGCGGTCCTAGGCGATCTGGTCCTTGGTCACCCGGTTGGCCCAAAGAAGCCCGATGAAGCCGCCCTTGATGCGCGGCAGCATGGCCAGCACCAGACCGGTCAGGGCCGCCAGGGCGACCGGGACGATGATCCAGGGCGAGGTTTCCCACATGATCGGGAAGAAGAAGGCCGGGGCGACAATCAGGTGGCCGACCAGCAGGATGGTCAGATAGGCCGGGCCGTCGTCGGCGCGGTACTGCGACAGGTCGTGGCCGCAGGCCGGGCACTCGGCATTGACCTTCAGGTAGCGGGCGAACAGCTCGCCCTCGCCGCAGTTGGGGCAACGGTGCTTGAGGCCGCGCTTGATGCCGAGCCCTACGGGCCGGCGGACGTCACTGGTGCTGGACATGGCGGGCATATGCGCCTTCGCAGCGGGTTTCGATAGGGCGGCCCGGCTCACAATCGGTTTCAGCCTATGGCCTTGAGCGCCGCGCCCAGCTCGTCGACCATCTCCGGCGTCGTCGCCCAGCTGCACATGAAGCGCACCGTGCCGTCGAGGAAGCGGTAGACGAACCAGCCCTGGCCCTTCAGCCGCTCGAGCGCCGCCTCGTCCATCTCGACGAACAGGCCGTTGGCCTCCACCGGATGGCGCAGGGCAAAGGGCATCTGCGCGGCCAGGCGCCGGGCCATGGCGTTGGCGTGGGCGGCGCGGACCGACCAGGCGTCCGTTTCCAGCAGGCCGATCCAGGGGGCCGCCAGGTAGCGGCCCTTGGACACCAGCTGGCCGGCGTGTTTCAGGCGGGCGTCGAACCGGCGGGCCAGGGCCTTGTTGAGCAGGACCACGGCCTCGGTCGGGGTGGAGCCGGACTTGGTGCCGCCCATGATCAGGATATCGACCCCCATCTTCGCAATGGACTTCAGATCGAAGCCGGCGGCCACGGCGTTGGCCAGCCGCGCGCCGTCGAGGTGGACGCCGTAGCCCATGGCCTTCACCGGCTTGATCAGCGCTTCCAGCGCGGCTTGCGAATAGACGGTGCCGTATTCGGTGGCCTGGGTCAGGGACAGGGCGGCGGCGGGCTGACGGTAGCTGACGTCCGGCTGGCCGAGCGCCTCGGTCAGGGCCGGCAGGTCGATCTTGCCGGAGGGGCCAGGCAGGCCGATCAGGCCGACGCCATGGCCGAAGAAGCCGGGGGCGCCGGTCTCGTCGGTGCAGACGTGGGCGTGTTCATGGGCCAGCACCGCCTCATGCGGCTGGGCCAGGGCGGCCAGCGCCACCGCATTGGCCGCCGTGCCGGAGGCCGTGAAGCGGATGTCGGCGTCGGCGTCCAGGGCGGCGCGGATCAGGTCGGCGGCCCTGGCCGAGACATGGTCCGTCCCATAGCCGGAGGCGGTCCCGGCGTTGGCGGCGATGATCGCCTCCATCACCTCGGGCATGGCCCCGGCGACGTTGTCGGAGGCGAAGTCGTAGCGGGCGTCGGTCATGTCCGCTCTTTAACCGCCCCATCGCTCAGGCGGAATAGCGTTCCGCCCACCAGGCCTTCCAGCGCCCTTCAAGCTCGGCGAAGGCCGCCTCGTCCAGGCCGTAGGCGGTGATCATCACCATGCCGGGGCCGTGGCCGCCGCCGGCGGTCCACCCGCCGGCGTCGTGGACGTTGAGCAGGCCGGCCCAGGCGTCGACGGTCATCGACACCTGATGATTCGAGACGTGCCAGAGGTTGCCGCTGACCGTATCGCCGGTCGGCAGGGAGCGGCTGACCGCGTCGCCGACGTGGCCGCCGGTGAGGTCCGCCAGGCCGAGGGCGGCGAGCGGGCGCATCCCCTCGCGCTCGCCCTTGGGCAGCGACAGCCACAGGGTGCGGCGGGGGGCGAGGCCTTCCTTCTCGAGGCCGAACTTCAGCTGCTGGACGAACATGATCCAGCCCTCGGTCATGTCTTCGTAGACGTCGGTCCAGGCGGCGCCGTCGGCGGGGGCGGCGCGGATGACGCGCAGGCGACTGCCGGCGCCGGCGGCGATCAGCTCGAAACGGTCGCTCGTACCGTTGAAGGCGATGACGCCGGTCGCCTCGTCGTCGGTGGCGTGTTCGACGAAGATGAAGTCGACCTCGGCGGCCAGGCTGTCGGACTCCCAGCCGAACCAGCGGGCGACCTGGGCCGGATCGCGCAGGGCGGCCCAGACGGTCTCGACCGGGGCGGCGATGGTCAGGTCGATGAGGACGCGGTCCCCGGCGTCGTTTGTCATGATCGGGGTGGTCATCGGGTCTTGCTTCCTTTGGCGGGATGCGTGGCGGCGATCAGCCGGTAGGGGCGGCCGCCCGGGGTGTTGAATTCGGCGGCCAGGGCGGCGACCGCCTCGGTGAGCCGGGTTGCGAAGCGCTCGATGTCGCCAGGCGCGGCGAAGGCGATCTCGGCGTCGAGGGTGAAGGTCAGCAGGCGGCGGCCCTCGGCGTCGGCTGTCTGGCGCATGCGGCCGACGTCGCGGACGGTCTCGGCGGCGGTGCGGATCAGGTGGTCGGCGGCGTAGCGGTCCTGGGTCAGGGCCTCCGGCGCCAAATCCCTGGAGGAAGGTCCGGCCAGCAGGTCCGGGTCGATGACGTAGGCGTCGGCGCTGGCGGTGAACAGCCGCTCGGTGAAGCCGCGGCGCCGGCGCTCCTCGACGAGATTGACGAGGCCCGCCTCTTCCAGGGCCTTGAGGTGATAGCCGACCTTCTGACGCGGCATGTCGAGGGCGACCGCCAGGCTGGCGGCCGAGCCCGGCGCCTGCAGTTCGGCGAGCAGCCGGCGACGGATCGGCGAGAGGGCGGTCCTCACGCGCTCGGCGTCGTCCAGCAGGGCCATGGGGGCGGTCATGGGGGCAGGTAACAATAGAAAAATAAAACTGTCAAATGGGCGGATGATGCAGTTTCACGGTTGGTCCTACCCCGTCGGGGAAGGAACGGAGAGCGGCTATCGAAGCGGAGGAACCATTGTAGCACCGGCGTGCGGGGCTACAAAAAAGGCGCGCACGTCCCTGGGCGGCGAAACCTCAAGCCCTGTGGGCTTTTGCGTGGGCCTGCTGCGCGAAAAAGTAGCCCGGGGCGTAGGCCGGGATGTAGGTCGATTGTGACCGTATGTAGCCCGGTTTGAGCCTGCCTCAGGCTACGGTCCTGCCGCATGCGCAAGTCGCCCATTTTGGGGCAAAATGGATATGTCTAGACATATTCATCGGGCGACGGGGCCCCGCCTTGCTAGACCTCGCGCCCCCAGGCCTGCACTTCCTCGACGAACAGTTCAGGCTCCTCCATCGCCGCGAAGTGGCCGCCCCGGGGCATGTCCTTCCAGCGGGTGATGTTGTAGGCGCGATCGGCCCAGCTTTTCGGCGGGGCGGAGTAGAGGGCCTCGCCCGGGAAGTTGGCGAAGGCGGTCGGGGTCTCGCAGCGGGTCCCCTCGGGCAGGACGATGCCGCCCTCCTCGATCAGGGCGCGGTAGTACCAGGCCCCGGTCGTGAAGCTGCCGGTCATGATGTAGATCATGACGTTGGTCAGCAGTTGGTCCATCGAGAAGACGTCGGTGAAGGCCTTGGTGCGCAGGTCGGCCCAGTCGTGGAAGCGCTCGATGATCCAGGCCGCCTGACCGACCGGGTTGCCGGCCCCGAGCCAGGCCACCGACTGCGGCTTGGAGACCTGCAGGCGCAGATAGGCGCCCATCATGTCGCCGGCCGCCCCGGTCTGGGTGATCCAGTCGATCTCGTCCTGGCTCTGGGGTGAGCCGGCGGGGCGCAGGCCGATCATGTTGAGATGGATGGCGCGGGCGTTCGTACCGTGGTCGTGGCCGAGCCAGCTGGTCACCAGGGCGCCCCAGTCGCCGCCCTGGGCGAGGTAGGTGTCGTAGCCGAGCACCTCTGTCATGAGCGTGTTGAAGAGGCGGGCCGTGCCGCGCTGGCCGAAGGGGCGGGCGGGCTTTGAGGAGAAGCCGAAGCCGGGGAGGGAGGGGATGACGAGGTCGAAGGCGTCTTCCGCCTTGCCGCCGAAGCGCGAGGGGAAGGCCAGCCGCTCGGCGGCGCCCCAGAACTCGAAGTGGCTGCCCGGCCAGCCGTGGCTCAGCAGCAGGGGGCGTTTGCCCTGGGCCTCGCCGACCAGATGGATGAAGTGGATGTCGAAGTCTTCGACCCTGGCCGTGAACTGCGGGAAGCGGTTCAGGTCGGCGATGGCGGCGCGCCAGTCGTAGCCGTCGGTCCAGTGGGCGCAGAGGTCACGCAGGAACTGCGGATCGGTGCCGCAGCCCCAGCCGCCCTCGATGGGGGCGACGGGGAAGGGGTATTCGCGCACCCGGCGCAGGACGTCGGCGACGGCGGCTTCGTCCCAGGTGACGGTGAATGGCGTCGGCGTGGTCATGGCGGGCTCCCTTGTTTTCCAGAGCAGGCGGGGGGTGACGTGGCGGCCGTCAAGTTGCGTCCTTCGACACGCCCGCTGCGCGGGCTACTCAGGATGACGAAGAGGGGTGGGTTGCAAAAAACCTTCGTCATGCTGAGCAGCGGCCGCAGGCCGCGTGTCGAAGCACGCACCTACGGAACCATCACCACCCGGCCCACCGCCTGGCGGCTCTCGATGTAGGCGTGGGCGCCGGCGGCGTCGGAGAGGGGGAAGACCTTGTCGATGACGACCTGCAGTTCCCCCCTGGCGCAGTCCTCGACCAGGGTCTGGATCATGTCGTGGGCGCGGTCGGTCATGATCTCGGCGCCGAGGAAGACGCCGCTCAGGGAGCGGTTGCCGCCCATCAGGCTGGAGACATCGACAACCATCGGTTCGCGGCCGGCGTTGCCGACCATCGACACCCGGCCGCGGTAACCGAGGCTGGCCAGCGAGCCCTTGAGGGTGGCGCCGCCGACGCTGTCGACGACCAGATTGACGCCCTTGTTGTCAGTCAGGCGCATGACGGCCTGGGCGACATCCTCGGCCTTGTAGTTGATGCCGTGGTCGAGGCCCCAGGCTTTCAGCTTTTCGAGGCGGGCGTCGCTGGAGGCGGTGGCCAGCACCCGGGCGCCGGCCCGTTTGGCCAGCTGGATGGCGGCGAGGCCGACGCCGCTGGCGCCGGCCTGGACCAGCACCGTCTCGCCCGCCTTCAGGCGGCCGAACTCGAACAGGCAGTCATGGGCGGTGCCGAAGGTGACGGGGATGGCCGAGGCCTGTTTGACGTCATAGCCGTCCGGGATGATCCAGCAGTTGCGGGCCGGAACAGCGCGCAGTTCGGCGTGGCTGCCGAAACCGTCGACGGTGGCGACCTTCTGGCCGAGGCGCAGGTGGGTGACCTCGGACCCGATCTCGATGATCTCGCCCGCCGCCTGATAGCCGACGATGTGGGGGTGGTTCACCAGCGGGCCGCCGAAGCGGTTGAGCGTGTCGCCGCCCTCGATGCTGATCGCCTCGACCCGGATGACCACGCCCTTGGGGTGGCAGACGGGGTCGGGGGCGTCTTCGTAACGGAGGACGGACGGCGGACCGTTCTCGTAATAGACGGCGGCTTTCATGGCGGGCTCCCTTTTGATTTTGGGGGAGGGTAGCGGTCGCCGGTGCTGGCGCGGAGTCAGAAATCCTCCCTCCCCTTCATGGGGAGGGACAGGCGGCGAAGCCGCCAGGGTGGGGAACCAGCGTGAAAGGGCGCCAACCTTCGAAGACTGGCGCGCTGCATCCGACTTCCCCACCCGTCACGCTTCGCGTGCCACCCTCCCCATAAAGGGTAGGGACCGCGCGGGGTCAGTGGTGCGATTCGGAGGCCGGGAGGTGGCCGCCGCCGGCGTGGGCGGCTTGCGGGGCGTGGTGGGCGTGCGGATCCACCGGGCCGGGCACGGCCTTGGGGAATTCGCCGGACTGGCTCCAGCCGGGTTGTTCGAAGCCCTGGTCGGCCACCTGCCAGAGCAGCTGGACGTAGCGGCGGGCCATCTCGCCGGTCACCGCCGAGGCGTCGATCTTCTCGGTCAGGACCTCGGTCATGCCCGATTCGCGTGCCGCGTTGACCGTGCTCTTCAGAAGGTAGCCCTTCTTCTGCAGCTTCTCGATCCGCTCGGCGTAGGTCGGCTTCTTCTCTTCCTTCTTGCCGCCGAACAGCGACCAGCCGGAGGAGGGTTTGGGGCGATCGTCGTCCGACTTGTCAGCCTTGGCTTTGACCTCGAGCTCCTTGAGGAGGACGTTCAGAAGCTTGTTGCAGCCGGAGACCACGACATAGGCCGCCTGGTCGGCCTGGGCGGCGTCCCACAGGGGCTTGAAGCCGTCGCGGAAGACTTCCGGCGTGGCCTTGCTGAAGCGGGGCGCCGAGGGCGGGCCGTGGTGTTCGTGCGGCTTGTGGGCGGCCTGGTCGCCCAGCGGCTTGCCGCAGACGGGGCAGGGGCTGCCGGCGGCCGGGGGATTGTTGATGACGGTGATGCCGCCGAGCGGCACGCCGATCATCGGCTGCTGGACCATGATGGCCGGGGTGGTGGCGACCGGGACGGTGGTCACCGCGCCGGTAAAGACGTTGGCGCCGGGGCCGGTGACGCTGGAGATCGGGGTGGTGAAGACCTGGCCCGGGGCGCCGGGCAGGCCGACCGAAACGGCGTGCTGGCCGAGGTAGGGGGCGGGCATGGCGGCGGGCGCGACCGGGTGGGCGTCGTGACCATGGTGGTCCGACCCTTCCCGCTCGTAGCGGCTGTCCAGGGAGCTGCGCTGAGCGTCGCTCACGACCCCAAATCTCCCCGTTTCATGGTGTTTACCCCATGCATGCCCAAAGTACCCCCGATAGCCATGGTTAACGAACCTCACGGGGGCGATTTTGGCAAGAGGATTGGCGCCTCCCACGCGAGAAGAGTAGAGGATGCGGCCCCTCTGCTACGAAAGTTCTCATCCCTTGCGACTGCCCCAGGCCCGTCTCGATCAGGTGCTCGACCGTTTCCGCGAAGTGGAAGCGCGCATGGGCGCGGCCACCGAGGGCCCCGAGATCGTCAAGCTGTCCAAGGAGCACGCCGAGCTCAAACCGGTGGCCGATGCGGTCGCGGGCCTCGAGAAGGTGCGAGCCGAGATGCCGGAGCTGGAGGCCATGGCGGCCGATCCGGACCCCGACATCTCCGAGCTGGCCCGGGACGAGCTGGAGCGGCTGCAGGCCACCCTGCCGGATATGGAACATGCGCTGGCCCTGATGCTGGCGCCCAAGGACAAGGACGAGAACGCCAGCGCCATCCTGGAAATCCGCGCCGGCACCGGCGGCGACGAGGCGGCCCTGTTCGCCGGCGACCTGTTCCGGATGTACGCGCGCTATGCGGCGCTGCAGGGCTGGAAGGTCGAGGTCGACAGCATCTCCGAGGGGGAGATGGGCGGCTACAAGGAAATCATCGCCTCGGTGACCGGTGACGGGGTGTTCGGCCGCCTGAAGTTCGAGAGCGGCGTGCACCGGGTGCAGCGGGTGCCGGCCACCGAGAGCCAGGGCCGCATCCACACCTCGGCGGCGACGGTGGCGGTGCTGCCCGAGGCTGAAGACGTCGAGATCGAGATCAACGACAGCGACCTGCGGATCGATACCTATCGCTCGAGCGGGGCCGGCGGCCAGCACGTCAACAAGACCGACTCGGCGGTGCGCATTACCCACATTCCCACCGGCGTGGTGGTGACGAGCTCGGAAAAGAGCCAGCACGAGAACCGCCGCAAGGCGATGAAGAACCTCAAGGCCCGGCTTTACGACCTGCAGCGCACGGCGCTGGACGATGCCCGATCGGAGGCGCGCAAGAGCCAGGTCGGGTCGGGGGACCGGTCGGAGCGGATCCGGACGTATAACTTCCCGCAGGGGCGGGTGACCGACCACCGGATCAACCTGACGCTCTACAATCTGGAGCGGATCATGCCGGGCGATGCGCTGGACGACATCATCAAGCCGCTGATCGCCGAGGACCAGGCGGCAAGGCTGTCGGCGCTGGAAGAGGCGTAAGCCAAGGGTTGCGGCCAGGCCGCGGCTTTGGCACTTCAGCGCCATGCGCGCAGTCATCGACAGCCTCTATCGTCACCCGGTCAAGGGCTTCACGCCCGAGAGGCTGGAGCGGGCGGAGCTCGTCGCCGGCGGCTGTTTCCCGAACGACCGGCTGTACGCCGTCGAGGACGGTCCCAGCGGCTTTGACGCCGCCGCGCCTGGCCACGTCTCGAAGATGAAGTTCACCGTCCTGGCCAAGATCGCCGAGGTGGCGAAAGCCCGTACGACCTATGACGACACGACCGGCGTCCTGACCGCCGGCGCCGAGGGCCGGCCTGATTTCGCCGGTGACCTGAACACGCCCGGGGGCCGGGGCGCCTTCGAGGCCTGGCTCGCCGCCCTGCTCGGGGAGGCGGCGACCGGCCCGCTGAACATCATCGAGGGCCCCGGCGCCCACCGCTTCATGGACCATCCGCTGGGTCATGTGTCGATCATCAACCTGGCCAGCGTCCGCGATCTGGCGGCGAATATCGGCCGGCCGATTGATCCGCTGCGCTTCCGGGCCAATCTCTATGTCGAGGGCTGGGACGCCTGGGCCGAGAATGACTGGGCCGGGCGGACCTTGAGCCTCGGCGCGGCCAGGGCGACCGTCTACAAGCCCATCGTCCGCTGCGCCGCCACGGCCGTGGACCCGGTGACGGCGGAACGGGATATCGACATCCCCGCCGCCCTGTTCGAGCACTACGCCCACGTCCTGTGCGGCATCTATGTCAACGTCACCGACAGCGGCGCGATCGCCGTCGGGGACAGTCTGGAAGTCCAATGACCAACCTCGTCACCGCCTGGAAGACGGCAACGGCAACCCTCAAGGCGGCCGGCGTCGATCAGCCCTCGATCGACGCCGGACTGATGCTGCAGGCGGCGGCCGGCGTCACCCGCACCGACATCCTGACCGACCCCTACCGCGAGATGACCGCGGAGCAGCAGGCCACGCTGGGCGATTTCATCGGCCAGAGGGCAGGCCGCAAGCCGATCAGCCATATCCTCGGCCGCAAGGGCTTCTGGAAGATCATGCTGTCGGTCACCCCCGATGTGCTGACCCCGCGCGCCGACACCGAGAGCATCCTGGATGTGGTGCTGCCGGCCTTTCCGGAGGGCATGGCCTTCCAGATGCTGGACCTGGGCGTCGGCAGCGGCGCCATCCTGCTGGCCATTCTCGCCGAGCGGCCGGCGGCCCGGGGGCTGGGGATCGACAGTTCCAGCGAGGCCCTGGCCGTGGCCAGGGAGAACGCCGCCAACCTCGATCTGAACAACCGCGCCGCCTTCATGCACGGCGACTGGACGGCGGGTCTGGGCGAGGCGCAGTTCGACCTGGTGGTCTCCAAC
>JBILYE010000344.1:0-2857 GCA_044377925.1 Caulobacter sp.
CACCGCGTCGGCGTCATCGGCCCCGGCCCAGGCGCTGCGGACCATGGCGCGGTCCAGCTTGCGGCGGGGGGTGAAGATGCCGGGGGTGTCGAGCAGGATGATCTGCGCCTCGCCGGCCATGGCGACGCCGCGCACGGGGAAGCGCGTGGTCTGAACTTTCTGGGTGACGATGGACACCTTGGCGCCAACCAGACGGTTGGTGAGGGTGGACTTGCCAGCGTTGGGCGCGCCGATAATGGCGACGAAACCTGCCCGGGTCATGCTTTGCCTTCCTGTTTAAGCAGCATGATCAACGCCGCAGCCTTTTCCGCTTCGCGCCGAGAGCCCCCTTCCCCGCGTTCGCTCTCATAGCCCCGTACGGACACCTCCACAATGAAACGCGGCGCATGGGCCGGTCCCGACTGTTCGACGACGGTGTAGGTGGGGATCGGCAGGCGCAGGCCCATGGCCCATTCCTGGAGCCGGGTCTTGGCGTCCTTGGAGCGCGGGGCCTCCAGATGATCGAACTCGTCGGCCCAGGCGGCGAGGAAGAACGAGCGGGCGGTGTCGAGCCCGCCGTCGATGTAGAGGGCCGCCATCAGCGCCTCGACGGCATCGCCGAGCGCGCCGTCATTCTCGCGCACACCCATCTTGGTCGCCGATCCGCTCATCCGCAGGGCGGCGCCCAGTTCCAGCCGGCGTCCGACGCGGGCGCAGGCCTTGCCGTTGACGAGGTTGGCCAGGCGCGGACTGAGTTCGCCCTCCTTGGCCTCCGGGTACAGCGCCAGCAGGCGTTCGGACGCCAGCAGGCCGAGCACCCGGTCGCCCAGGAACTCCAGCCGCTCGTTGTGGCGCACCTTGATGGCGCCGTCGCCGACGCTGGAGTGGGTCAGCGCCCGTTCCAGCAGATCGCGGTCAGCGAAGGTGTGGCCGATGCAGCGTTCGAGCGCCTCCACCGCCTGGACCCGGGCGTTCATTCGAGCCCGGTCTTCATTTGAGCCCGGTCATCATTTCAGGATGCGGAAGAACCGGCTCGGGCGGGCTTCGGTGAACCAGGTCCAGGGCTTGAACAGAGAGGCGCCCTCGTGGCGCTTGCCGGTCTCAAAGGGATCGGACGGCGGGTACCAGCTGAGCAGGATGATCTGGGCCTTGCCGACCAGGTTTTCGGCCGGCACGAAGCCGACACCGCCCTGGCGGGGCGCGGCGAAGTTGGGCTCGACGCGGCTATCCAGCGAGTTGTCGCGGTTGTCGCCCATCATGAAGTAGTGGCCCTGGGGCACGAGGAAGACGCTGGTGTTGTTGACGTAGCCGTACTCGGCCCCGGCGTAGGTGACGTAGGTCTTCGTGTCGTAGCTGGTTTCCTGACGGCGGACGCGGTCCATGTCAGCCGCGTCGTCGCGGGTCACCTGGACGTTGGGCAACGGCTTTTCGTTGACGTACAGCACCCCGCCCCGGACCTGGATACGGTCGCCCGCCACGCCGACGACGCGCTTGATGTAGTCGGTCTTGTTGTCGGCCGGCAGCTTGAAAACGACGATGTCGCCGCGCTTGGCCTTGGAGGCGAAGACGCGGCCCTTGAACAGCGGCGGGCTGAGCGGGATCGAGTGCTTCGAGTAGCCGTAGGAGAACTTGTTGACGATGATGTAGTCGCCGTGGAGCAGGTTCGGCTCCATGCTGTCCGACGGGATGGTGAAGGGCTGGAACAGGAAGATCCGCAGCACCAGCGCGATCAGCAGCGCATAGGCGACCGTCTTGGCGATCTCGACGACCTCCTGGATGAAGGTCGGCGGCGGCTTGTCCTCGGGGCCGGTGGCGTCGGTCACGGTGGCGTCGGTCATCGGCGCGTGATTCTCTTGAAAGACTGAGGCGAAGGCCCAGCGGGACTGGTTAGACGCGCTTTACTACGGGAGCAAGCGGAGCGCCCGTTAGTTCGCGTTCATGGCGTAACGGCGGCGGCCTCTTCCGGCGTCAGGGCCTCGATGATGACGAAGGCCTGCGCATAGGGATGATCATCGGTCAGGGTGACGTGTATGCGGGGCACATAGCCCGCCGGAATGATCTGGGCGAGCCGTTCAGCCGCGCCCCCGGTGAGGGCCATGGTCGGGGCGCCGGAGCGCAGGTTGACCACGCCCATGTCCCGCCAGTGGACGGCGCGGCGGGGAACCCCGGTGCCCAGCGCCTTGGCGCAGGCCTCCTTGGCGGCGAAGCGTTTCGCATAGCTGGCGGCGCGGTCCTTGCGACGGTCGGACTTGGCCTGCTCGGTTTCGGTGAACAGGCGCTGGACGAAGCGGTCTCCGAAGCGGGCCAGGGTCTTGTCGATGCGGCGGATGTCGCAGAGGTCGGAACCCAGGCCGATGATCACGCGGCCTGCTCCGCCTGGGCCCTTGCAGCGTCCATCAGGCGGCGCATGCGCTGGATGGCTTCACCCAGGCCGACGAAGATGGCCTCGCCGATCAGGAAGTGGCCGATGTTGAGCTCGGCCAGTTGCGGGATGGCGGCGATGGGAGCGACGGTGGCGTAGTCGATGCCGTGGCCGGCGTGAACCTCGAGGCCGACTTGCGCGGCCTGGGCGGCGCCGGCGGTGAGGCGAGCGAGGATGGCGGCGGCCCGATCGGTCTCGCCGGCCCGGGCGGCGTCGCAGAAGGCGCCGGTGTGCAGTTCGATGACCTGGGCCCCGGCGTCGGCGGAAGCGATGATCTGGGCCGGATCGGGATCGATGAACAGGGAGACGCGGCTGCCGGCGGCACGCAACGTCTGGACAGCGTCGCGGACGCGGTTGCCGCCCCGCACCACGTCCAGGCCGCCCTCGGTGGTGACCTCCTCGCGGCGCTCGGGGACCAGACAGGTCGCGTGCGGCCGGTGGGCCAGGGCGATGGCG
>JBILYE010000345.1:0-2847 GCA_044377925.1 Caulobacter sp.
GAACTGCTGGTGCTGGCCGTGGCGGCCCTGCCGTTGGGCCTGCTCGGCGGCCACGGCCTGGCGATGCTGATCACCAGCGTCTACGCGCGCGATGAGCTGAGGCTGCCCCTGGTGATGACGCCGCAGGGCCTGGCCGTGTCGCTCGCCGCCTATCTGGCGGCGGTGGTCCTGGCCGCCGGTCTGGTCGGCCAGCGAATCTGGAGCCTCGACCTGGTGGCTGTGTTGAAGACGAGGGAATGATCATGGGCGCGCGACAAATCCGCTGGCTGGCGATCATCGCCGTCGCCCTGGCCCTGGCTGGCCTGATCGCCTGGCTGGCTGCGCCGCGGCCCGTGGAGGCCAGCTTCGCGGCGGTGACCCGGGGGCCGATCGACGAGACTGTCTCCGATCAGGGCTTCGCGCGGGTGCGGGAGGCCTATGTGGTCGCCGCGCCGACCAGCGG
Organism: Caulobacter sp.; assembly: GCA_044377925.1. GTDB lineage: Bacteria > Pseudomonadota > Alphaproteobacteria > Caulobacterales > Caulobacteraceae > Caulobacter. The sequence goes on from JBILYE010000345.1 coordinate 443, forward strand.
TCGCCTGCACCGCATCGATCTGGACGTCGGCGATCCGGTGGCGGCCGGCGTCACCCTTCTGGCCCGGATCGATCCCGCCGCCGCCGAGATGCTCGACCCTCGCGCCCAGGCCCAGGTCGCAGCTAACGTCACCGCGTCGCAGGCCGCCGTCGCCGCCGCGGTCGCCCAGAAGGACCGCCTGGAGGCCGAGGCGCAGCGGGCGCAGGCGGCCCTGCGCCGGTCAACAACCCTGGCGGCTCAGGGCATTCTCTCGCCGCAGGCCCTGGAGAACGCCCAGGCCGCCGCCCGTTCGGCCAACGCCGCCGCCCGAGCCGCCGCCGCCGAAGTCGCCGCCCGGCGCGCGGACCTGGTCCGCGCCCGCGCCGCCCTGATTGGTCCCGAACGCGAGGACAACCGCCCGATGGCTATCCTCGCGCCGGTCTCCGGCTATGTGACCCGCGTCCTGCAGGAGAGCGCCCGCCCGGTCACCGTCGGAACGCCGCTGGTCGAGATCGGCGACCGTCACGGGCTTGAGGCGGCCATCGAGTTCCTGTCGCAGGACGCGGTGCGGCTTCGCGAAGGCATGCCGGCCGAGGTGTTCGACTGGGGCGGCGCGGCGCCGCTGTCGGCCGTGGTCCGCCGGGTCGAGCCGCAGGGGTTCACCAAGGTCTCGGCGCTCGGCGTGGAGGAGCAGCGGGTGCTGGTGCTGCTGCAGTTCCAGGGCCAGTCGGGCGCGGAATCCGGATTGGGCCCAGGCTATCGGGTCTGGGGCCGGGTCTTCCTCCGGCGGGAGCCTTCGGCCCTGAAGGTCCCCCTCGGCGCCCTGGTCAGGTCAGGCGGAGGCTGGGCGGTGTTCTGCGTTCGCGACCGCCGCGCCCGGCTGGTCCCTGTCGACGTCGGCGCCATGACCGACCGCGAGGCCGAAATCCGCAAAGGCCTGAAGGCCGGTGAAACGGTGATCGTCTTTCCGAGCGACAGGGTGCGCGACGGGGTGCGGGTGCGGCGTCGCGACGGCTGAGGTGGCGACTCCAGCAGGATTCGAACCTGCGACCGTCCGCTTAGAAGGCGGATGCTCTATCCAGCTGAGCTATGGAGTCCCTTGAGGGCTAGTGGGTCCAGGGGGCCCGTCTGTTGGTGGCGAAGTTGTCGGCGTAGGCCTTGATGATCTTCTTCGGGTCCTTGGGCTCGATGACCTGGAAGGCGATGCCGTGCTTCTGGGCGTAGGCGACGGCCTCGTCGCGGGTCTCGAAGGTCAGGCGGATCTGGCCGTTCATGTCGCCGCTCTGGGTCCAGCCCGTCAGCGGGTCGTTGCGTCTGGCGGCGGCCGGTTCGAATTCCAGCACCCAGTCGTTGGTCTTGGCGCGGCCGGACTGCATGGCGGTCTTGGCGGGGCGGAAGATGCGAGCGAGCATGCGGCTATCCTTCAGGTCTCTTCCATGATGGTCGGGGCGGCAGGATTTGAACCTGCGACCCTCTGCTCCCAAAGCAGATGCGCTACCAGGCTGCGCTACGCCCCGTCATCATCGGAACGGCGGTGTTTGCCACTTTGCGCCGCCCGATGAAAGGGCTCAGGGCTTGAAGATGGAGGTGGCGCGGGCGACGTCGCGGCCTGAGGCGTGGATACGGCCCTCGACGAAAACCAGGTCGCGGGTCTCGCGGGTGACCCGCCCTTCGCCGAACAGCCACTCGCCCTTGCGACCGGCGCTGAGGTAGTCGAGCGACAGATGGACCGTCACCGCCGCATGGCCGCCGGTGGCGCCGTGGACGGCTCTCGCCAGCACGCCGTCCATGAAGGTTGCGATCATGCCGCCGTGGGCGAAGCCCATGCCGTTGCAGTGGCGCGGCAGGACGAAGAAGGCGTGCTCATAGGTCCCGTCCTCCCGGTTCAGGTGGAACATGGGGCCGTTGTGCGTGGTGTAGGGGCCGCGGGCGGAGGGGACGAAGCCCTCGGGCGGCGTGGGGATCTCGTCACTCACCCTTGAAGATCCTGTGGCTGACCTTGTCGCCCGGCTGGATGCCCAGCTCACCGGCCCGGCCGCCGGCGATCTCCAGCACGCCCAGCGCATCGCCATGCGAGGGCAGCGATTCTTCGGACTTCGGCATGGCCATGGCGGCGATGGAGACCACCGTCCCGTCGGCGGCGATGTAGATGATGTCGAGCGGGATGAGGGTGTTCTTCATCCAGAAGGCGCGCGGCGCCTCGGTCTTGAAGTCGAACAGCATGCCGCGGTCGGGCGCCAGGCTCTCTCGCCACATCAGACCGTCGCGGCGCTCGGTCTCGTCGTCGGCGATCTCGACCTGGAACCTGTGGACACCCGAGGCCGTGGTGACGGTCAGCGGCTCGAGCGGCGAGATCAGGGTCTCGGCCTTGGGTTCCGCGCCTTTGCAGGCTGTCAGAAGGGGGCCGGAACAGACCAAGGCCGCCG
>JBILYE010000121.1:0-11222 GCA_044377925.1 Caulobacter sp.
GGCCAGGCGGGTGTCGACGTTGCCGCGCAACATGATGATCTGAAGGTCCGGCCGGGCGGCCAGGCACTGGGCGGCGCGGCGCAGGGAGGCGGTGCCGAGGCGGGCGCCCTGGGGCAGGTCTTCCAGCGTATCCCACTGCTCGCTGATGAAGGCGTCGCGGGGATCCTCGCGCTCGGGGATGGCGGCGATGGCGAGGCCGGGCGGCATCTCGGCCGGGACGTCCTTCATCGAGTGGACGGCGGCGTCGATGCGGCCGTCGAGCAGGGCCTCCTCGATCTCCTTGGTGAACAGCGCCTTGCCGCCGACTTCCAGCAGGCGGCGGTCCTGGATGCGGTCGCCGGTGGTGGTGATCCGGACCAGCGGAGCGATCTCGTCGGCCCGGTCGGGGGCGCCAAGAGCGGTGGCGATGCGGAGCTGCATCATGCGTGACTGGGCAAGCGCCAGCTTGGAGGCGCGGGTGCCGATCCGGACGACAGGTTGCGGCGACATGACGGGAGGGCTACCTCGGGCGTTCAACAGGAGCGTGGCAGGCAGGGTGGAAACCGGTTTTGCCGACCGCCACGCGCCAACTAAAGACACAGGGCTGCTACAGGAGCCGCCCCGGAACCGCAAATACGTATGACTCCGCAGACCGTTCTCGGCCTTGAAACCAGTTGCGATGAGACCGCCGCCTCGGTGGTGCGCCTGCACGCCGACGGGCGGGCAGAGGTGCTGTCCTCGGTGATCGCCAGCCAGATCGCCGAACACGCGCCGTTCGGCGGGGTGGTGCCGGAAATCGCGGCCCGGGCCCATGTCGAGAGCATTGACGGCATCGCGGCGAAGGCCATGGCCGAGGCGGGGGTGGGCTATGGCGACCTCAGCGGCGTCGCCGCCACGGCCGGGCCGGGTCTGGTCGGCGGGGTGATGGTGGGACTGTCGTTCGGCAAGGCGGTGGCCCTGGCCCGCGACCTGCCGCTGGTGGCGGTCAACCATCTGGAGGGCCATGCGGTCTCGGCCCGGCTGGGGGCCGATATTCCCTATCCCTTCCTGCTGCTGCTGGTCAGCGGCGGCCACTGCCAGCTTCTGGCGGTGGAGGGCGTGGGGGCCTGCAGGCGGCTGGGCTCGACCATCGATGATGCGGCCGGCGAGGCCTTCGACAAGATCGCCAAGGCCATGGGCCTGCCCTATCCCGGCGGGCCGGCGCTGGAAAAGCTGGCGGAGGGGGGCGATCCCAAGCGCTTTCCCCTGCCGCGCTCGCTGCTGGGCCGCGACGATTGCGACTTCTCCTTCTCCGGCCTGAAGACCGCCGCCGCCCGCATGGCCGAGAAGGTCACCGCGCCGGAGGATCAGCGCGATCTGGCCGCATCCGTGCAGGAGGCCATCGCCCGTCAACTGACCGAACGGTCGGAGCGGGCGATGAAGGCCTATGCCGGGCGTCACGCCGGGGACCTGCGCTTCGTCGTCGCCGGCGGGGTGGCGGCCAACAGACATGTCCGCGCCCGGCTGCAGGCGGCGGCCGAGGCGCATGGGTTCAGCTTTACGGCCCCGCCGCTGGCCTATTGCACCGACAACGCAGCGATGATTGCCCTGGCCGGCGCCGAACGGCTCCAACTGGGCCTCAGCGATGGCCTCGATGCGGTCGCCCGGCCGCGCTGGCCGCTTGACCAGGCGGCGGCCGCCGCCAACCCGATGCATATCCCCGGACGTAAAGGCGCGAAGTCATGAGTGCTGCTGGCATGAAGCGGGCCGCGGTGATCGGCGGCGGGGCCTGGGGCACGGCGCTGGCCCAGGTGGCGGCGCGGGCGGGCCTCGAGGTCTGCCTGCAGATCCGCGAGGCCGAGGCGGTGCGGCAGATCCGCGAGACGCGCGAGAATGCGATGTTCCTGCCGGGGGTGACGCTCGATGACGCCATCGCCGCCTCGACCGACATGGCTGATCTGGCCGGCGCCGACCTGGTGCTGGCCGTGGCCCCGGCCCAGTTCCTGCGCTCGGCCCTGACCGAGTTCGCGCCCCATGCGCGGCCGGGCCTGCCGGTCCTGCTGTGCAGCAAGGGGGTCGAGCAGGGCTCGCTGAAGCTGATGACCCAGGTGCTGGCCGAGACCCTGCCGGATTGCGCGCCGGCCGTGCTGTCGGGGCCGAGCTTTGCGGGTGAAGTGTCGCGCGGTCTGCCGACGGCGGTGACCCTGGCCTGCCCCGACGAGGCGCTGGGCAAGACGTTGGCCGCAGCGCTGGCGACGCCGACCTTCCGGCCCTATCTGGCCAGCGACATGATCGGGGCCGAGGCCGGGGGGGCGATCAAGAACGTCCTGGCCATCGCCTGCGGCATCGTCGAGGGCAAGGGCCTGGGCCGCAGCGCCCACGCCGCCCTGATCACCCGGGGCTTTGCCGAGATGACCCGCATGGCCGAGGCGCTGGGCGGCGAGGCCGAGACGGTGGCGGGGCTGTGCGGGCTGGGCGATCTGGTGCTGACCTGTTCCAGTCCTCAGTCGCGCAACATGAGCGTCGGCCTGGCGCTGGGCGGCGGCATGACCTTGTCGGAGGCGCTGGCCGGCAAGCTGTCGGTGGCCGAAGGGGTCGCCTCCGCGCCGGCGGTGCGCGACCTGGCGGCCAGCAAGGGCGTCGAGATGCCGATCTGCGCGGCGGTGGCGGCGATCCTGGCCGGCGAGGTCGGGGTCGATGAGGCCATTCTCGGCCTGCTGTCGCGGCCGTTGAAGGCGGAGCGCTAGAGCGGGACCCGATTTGATGGAATCAAATCGGCCGCTCCAGCGTCTTTGTGGTCGCGCGTTTGATCCGATAACCGGTTTCCACTTATCGGAACGCGCTCTAGCTCAGCGCCTCTCCGCCAGGATCAGAAGGCGGGCCGGGTTGGCCGCGTCATCGACATACAGTTGCAACAGGGCCTGAGCGCGCCGGATCTCGAAGGTGAGGATGTCCAGGCCCTCGCTGTCGGTGACGGCCATCCGGCTGCCGGGGCAGGGCAACAGGCCGGTGAAGACCTCGACCATGTCGATCGCCGGTGAGAAGCCCATGGGCTGAACCTCGATCCGCAGGGGGCCTTCGAAGGCCGGGCGGGCCCAGACCGACAGGCAGTTGGCGCTCGCGCAGACCAGCGCCGCGGTGGTGTCCGGCGGAGCGTCGAGTCGTGCGCCCGCCTCGCCGATGAAGATGACAGGGTGGGGGAGATTTCTGGCCGTCGCATGCATGACGCCTTCATCCCACCTGGAGTATGACAGCGCAAATCACTGGAGCGCTCCCATGGCCCTGTTCGTCATTTCCTGGCTCGACCGTGAGGGCGGCCTGCCTGTCCGGCTGGCGACCCGTGAGGCGCATCTGGCCTATGTCGCCGCCCATCCCGGGGTTGTGAAGCTGGGCGGGCCGTTCCTGAACGGGGACGACATGGCCGGGTCGATGATCATTGTCGAGGCGGAGGATCTGGCTGCCGCCCAGGCCTTCCACGACGCCGACCCCTACAAGGCCGCCGGCCTGTTCGAGACCAGCACCGTCCGGCCCTGGCGCATCACCATCGGGGGGTTGGCCTGAACCCGGCCCCAGGCAATCCGGCAAGGCCGCAGCCCGGCACGCCGCTCTGCCCGCTGGAGGGCATCGACGAGCCGGGGGCCAAGGGTTTCCGGTTCCGGGAGGGCGACGCCCTGTTCGCCGGCTTTGTGGTCCGCAAGGACGGGGCGCTGCACGGCTATGTCGATGTCTGCCCGCATGCCGGCTGGCCGCTGGCCATCATGGACAACTATCTGACCCGTCAGAAAGATCGGCTGCTCTGCGCCGGCCATGGGGCCCTGTTCCGGATCGAGGATGGACACTGCACCTCGGGCCCCTGCGCCGGCCAGGCGCTTGAGGCCTGGCCCGTCGAGGTTCGTGACGGGGTGATCGTCACGGCCTGAGGGTCAACGCTCGGCCCACAATTTTCCGCTCATCCCGGCGAATGCCGGGACCCATTTCCTAGGGCTCGGTGTTGCAGTTTGTTCCCCATTTGAAGCGCTAGAGGCGTTGCGCGTCAGGGCATGTGAACGCCTTCTCCGCCAACTGAACAGAAAGCCAATCACGCCTCACCGAGCTTTACGAAATGGGTCCCGGCATTCGCCGGGATGAGCGGATTGTAGGGGGAGAGCAGAACTTCGATTTGGCCTGACCGAGCCCGGAAACGACAAAGGGCGGCCCGAGGGCCGCCCTTTGCGATGGTCTCGAAAATGGAGCGGGCGAAGAGATTCGAACTCTCGACCCCAACCTTGGCAAGGTTGTGCTCTACCACTGAGCTACGCCCGCCTCCAGGGCCGCTTGCGCCGCCCGAATTCGAGAGCGCGGCTTATGGCAGAGGGTGCAAATCTTTGCAAGCGGCGCCTGAGAAAGAATCTTTGTCGGCTCAAAGCGCGTTCCGATAAGTGGCGACCGGTTATCGGATTGAACGCGCGACCACGAAAAACCTGGAGCGGGAACCGCTCTAGAATCCCATTTTCGGGGCCTTCAGGCGCCGCTTGTTGACGTGCTTGGTGGGGGCCGCGCCGACCTCCTCGGGGATCTCGCCGCGGAAGTAGAACCGCTGCCAGGCCTCGCGCATGGTCTCGGGGTCCTGCTTGGCCAGTTTGGCGTTGAACTCCGAGCGCGACTTGTACCAGGCCTCGTACTGGTCCCGCAGGTCGGGGTTCTTGTTGAGGCTTTTGGTGATCGGCTGGGTGACCTGCAGGGCGCTGTCGTTCATCAGGGTGATGAAGCAGAAGGGCTCGCCCTTTTCGAAACGGATGCGGCCCGGGCGGGTGAACATCCAGTTCATGGTGAAGGGGAAGGGCAGCCAGTCGGTCTCGACCAGGCCGGTCAGCGGCTGGATGCCGTCCTTGATGTGGTTGGGGGGACCCGCGCACCACATCGACCAGCCCGGCGGGGTCTTGAACAGATAGCCGGTGTGGAAGGTGATGATGCCGCGCGAGAAGTGGCTCTTCACCAGGTCGTGGAATCCCGGGTGCTGCTGGTCCGGGGTGAAGGTGATGCAGTCCTGGTGCGCCCCGCCGTTCCATTCGGCCGTGAAGCCGACCGGGTTGAGGATTTCCCAGCCGGTGGTGTTGGCCATGGTCAGGGGCAGGCAGCGGTAGGGGTGACGCTCGGCGAAGGCGTCCATCCAGGCCCGCTGCGGGCGGCCGGGCACGATATCCGGCGGCCGCTCGTTGGTCGGATAGCATTCCAGGATCAGGGGCGGCTTGATCAGGTCTTCGCTCATGGCCCTATCCTCTCGCGCTCTGTTCGGGTTTTCGCAAGAGGGCGCGCGATGCGGTTGAAGGCAAGGGCCGCCGTAGGGCGTTCATTCTGGCGCCTTGGTTGCGGCGAAATCCGGCGCCAGACTGGACCCAATTGGTGGAAATGGGCGATAGATCGCCGCTCCGCCCGACGACCGGTTGCCCAAGGACTTCGATGACGCCCGCCGACACGCCCAAAGACCCGGACGACCTGACCCCGAACGAGACCCAGGAAACGGCGAAGGACGCGGCTGCTCCCCAAACGGCTGCTCCCCAAACGGCTGCTCCCCAGACCGCCTCGCCTGAGACCGCTCCGCCGGAGGCCGACCGCACGCCCGGCAGCTGGGCGCGCGCGCGGGGCGTGGCGCTGACCATGGGGCCGCTGCCCAAGGCGCCGCCGCCCAAACCCCGTCCCCACATGCAGACCAGCACCGTGCCCAGCATGGCCCCGCCGACCCTGCACCGCGCGCCCGAGCCTGCCGCACCGCCGCCGGCGCCGCCGCGCGAGAGCAGCATCCTGACCGGCTCGGCCATTCCCAACGCCCGGCCCTGGGCCCCCAGCAAGCCGACAGGGGTGGTCCCGACCGCGGGCCCCATCTCCCTGGACCGCGACCTGGACGAGACCGCCCTGCACGCCCTCGGCGTGGCCGGCCGTCCGCAGCCCGTCCAGTCCCGCCCGGCCTTCAGGGCGATGCCGGCCGCATCGCCCCTGTCCTCGCCTCAGCCGGAGATCCCGGCCCCGCGTCCGGCGCCGCGGCCGCGTCCGGCGCCGCAGCCGGCGCCGCCGCCTGAACGCATGGTGCGCGGTCCGGCCGCGCCCGTGCCGATCGCCGAGGCGCCGCCATCTGCTCCAGAGCGCGTCAGGACACCGATGCCCGAGCTGGCCCGCCGACCGGCCGAGCCGGCGCCGGAAGAGGCCGTTGTTCCGGTCCGCCCGGCGGCTGCCGCCAGGCCGGGACGCAAGATCGGCCTGCTGCCGATGGCGGCCGGCGGCCTGGCCCTGGCCGCCATCGCCGCGGTGATCATCGGCCTGTTGCTGCGCAAGGACCCCGACGCTCCGCAGGTGGTTCCCGCCCCGGTCCAGCAGACGGTCCCGTCCAGCCAGCCGCCGCTGACGCCCCAGACCGCGCCGGCCCCGGCCCCGATCGACCTGCGCCCCGCCCAGGTTCCGACCGCGACCCCCGCTCCGACAAGCCAGGCTCCGGCCACGCCGGCGCCCGCGCCGAAGGCGGCCGTCCCGGCTCCGAAGGCTGCCGTGCAGCCGGCGCCCAAAGCCGCCGCACCCAAGGCCGCCGCACCGCCGCCCGCCCTGCAGACGCCGCCGCCGGTGGTGATCACCCCGCCGCCGCTGCCGGTTCCGGAACCCCCGGCCGCCAAGCCCGCCGCGCCGCCGCCGCCGGCCGCCAAACGCCCGCCGGCCGATCCTGACGCGCCGCTGTCGACCCGCGACCCCGGCGGCCGCTGATCATGCGGGGCAAGGCTGAGCTGCTGGCCTTTCTCGAAGGCCTCGGCATCGCGCACAACACGCTGGACCATCCGGCTGTCTTCCGGGTGGGCGAGGGCGACGATTTCAAGGCCGGTCTGCCGGGCGGCCATACGAAGAACCTGTTCCTGAAGGACGCCAGGGACCGGCTGTGGCTGATCTCGGCGCTGGGCGAGACGCAGATCGACCTGAAGCGCCTGCACCCGGTCATCGGCTCGGCCCGGCTGTCGTTCGGCTCGGCCGAGCTGATGGAAGAGACCCTGGGCGTGACGCCGGGCTCCGTCACCGCCTTCGCCCTGGCCCATGATGCGGATCACCGGGTGACCTTCGTGCTCGACGCGGCGCTGGCGAACAGCGACCCGGTGAACTTCCACCCGCTGACCAACACCGCCACCACCGGGATCAGCCAGGCGGACTTCCGGCGGTTTCTGGCGGCGCTGGGGCGGGAACCGATCATCGTCGATTTCGCCGAATTGAAGCGGATCGACGCCTGACTGCGTTGAACAGGCGCATTCCAGCGACCATGTTGCACGCCAGACGCTTACCTATGGACCCCGCATGACCCTCATCGGCGAAACCACCCCCGGCCCTTCGAAAGAAGACCTGATCAAGGAAGGCTCCGACGCCGGCTTCATGGCCGACGTCATCGAGGCCTCGAAGGTCCAGCCGGTCATCGTCGACTTCTGGGCCACCTGGTGCGGGCCGTGCAAGCAGTTGACGCCGGTGATCGAGAAGGTCGTCGCCTCGATGGGCGGGGCGGTTAAACTGGTCAAGATCGACGTCGACAAGAACCCGGCCTACGCGGGCCAGCTTCGGGTGCAGTCGATCCCGACCGTCTATGCCTTCGTGAACGGCCAGCCGGTCGACGGCTTCCAGGGCGCCCTGCCCGAGAGCCAGGTCCGCCAGTTCATCGAACGGGTGTCCGGCCCGCCGCCGGCCAACGCCATTGACGAGGTTCTGGCCCTGGCCAAGGAGTCGGTCGACCTCGGCGACGTCGGCGGCGCCGCCCAGGCCTATGCCCAGGCCCTGCAGATGGACCCGGCGAACGTGAAGGCCATCGGCGGCCTGGCCCGCATCTACGTCGCGCAAGGCGACATGGAACAGGCGGCCGAGATCGCGGCGCTGGCCCCCGCCGGCGCCAAGGACGCCGACCTCGAGGCCGTGCGCGCCAGCCTGACCCTGGCCGCCAATGCCTCCAGCGAGACCGCGCCGCTGGAAGCCGCCGTCGCCGCCGACCCGGACGACCACCAGGCCCGCTTCGATCTGGCCGGCGCCTATGCCGGTCAGGGACGCCACGAGGAAGCCGCCAGCCTGCTGCTCGACATCATCGCCGCCGACAGGACCTGGAACGAGGAAGCGGCCCGCAAGCAGCTTCTGGTGGTCTTCGAGGCCGCGGGACATACATCGGACGTGACCAGGGCCGGCCGCCGCAGGCTGTCGTCCATCCTGTTCAGCTAGGAGCGTTCCAAATGGTCACGGGCTATCGAAAGATCGAAGACCTGCCCCAGGCCATACCGGTCTTCCCGCTCGACGGCGCGGTGGTGCTGCCGGGCGGCCAGCTGCCGCTGAACATTTTCGAGCCGCGCTACCTCAACATGTTCGACGACGCCATGGGCGGCGACCGGATGATCGGCATGGTCCAGACCCGCTCCGGCGGCGATCGCGAGCGGCCGGCCCTGTGCCCGGTCGGCACGGCCGGCCGGATCACCGCCTTCGCCGAGACCGGCGATGGCCGCTACCTGGTCACCCTGACCGGCGTCTGCCGCTTCCGGGTGGTCGAGGAACTGGGGATCATGGCCCCCTATCGTCAGGTGCGGGCCGACTACGCCGCCTTCATCGGCGACCTGAAGCCGCCGGCCGAATGCGCCATCCAGAAGACCGAATTCCTCGACGCCCTGCGCGGGTATCTGGAACCACGTGGCCTGGCGGTCGACTGGGACGCGGCGGGGTCCGCGCCGTCAGAGAGCCTGATCGACAGTCTGTCCATGGGGCTGCCGTTCGAGCCGGCGGAGAAACAGGCCCTGCTGGAGGCGATCACCCACGCCGACCGCGCCGAGATCCTGATCGCCCTCCTGCGCATCGGTTCGGTGATCGGGGACGACGACGACACGACGATGCAGTAACAAGGCGGCCATGACGGAAGCTCCCTCCCCCATCGACGTCGACCCGCGCCTGCTGGAGGCCCTGGTCTGTCCGATCACCCATGGCCCGCTGGAGTATGACCGCGCGGCCGGCGAGCTGATCAGCAAGGGCGCCAAGCTGGCCTATCCGATCCGCGACGGCGTGCCGGTCATGCTGCCGGAAGAGGCGCGGGAACTCAGCGAGTAGGAGATCCTCCCCCTCTCGGGGGAGGTGGCAGCGGCGCAGCCGCTGACGGAGGGGGTCACCGCTCACGTCAGCGGGTAAACCTGTTCGCAGCTGAACCGCCTGTGCGGACCCCCTCCACCACGCGCGTATCCGCGCGCGGTCCCCCTCCCCCGATGGGGGAGGATCAGAGCGCCTCGCCGCGCAGCAGCCTCGGCAGATCGCCCACCGCGCCGCCGGCCTCACGCATGAAGAATCGCCGCGCCGGGGCGATGCGGTTGACGGCCGCGATGCCGAGGCCGCGCGCCAGGCGCAGCGGCGCGATGTCGTTGCTGAACAGCCAGGTGAAGGCGTCGGTGGCCGCCGCCAGCATGGTGTTGTCGAACCGTCGCCAGGCGCCATAGCGCTCCAGCACCGCTTCGGCGCCGATGTCCTCGCCCAGCCGCAGAGCCTCGACCAGCACCTGGGACAGGGCGGCGGCGTCTTTCAGGCCCAGATTCAGGCCCTGGCCGGCGATCGGATGCACCCCGTGGGCGGCGTCGCCGAGCAGGGCGACGCGCGGGGCGCTCATCTGCTCTGCGAGGGACAGGGACAGGGGATAGACGAACATCGGCCCCTGCATCTTCGGCGCGCCGAGGAATTCGCCGAAGCGGCGCTGCATATGGGCGTGGACGATTTCCGGCCGCGCCGTTCGCAGGGCCTCGGCCTGGGCGGTCTTTTCGGTCCAGACCAGGCTGGCCCGCTGGCCGGTCAGGGGCAGGATGGCGAAGGGGCCGCCCGGCAGGAAATACTCGTGCGCGACGCCCTCGTGGTCACGTTCGAGGGCGACGGTGGCGACGACGCCCGACTGGCCATAGGGCCAGCCGACGACGCCGATGCCGACCTGCTCGCGGATCACAGAGTTGCGGCCCTCGGCCCCGACCACCAGCGGCGCCCTCAGCACCCGGCCGTCGGACAGGGTGACCTCGGCGGCGGCGGGCGTCACAGCCAGTGAGACGACCTTCATCGGAGCCAGCACGGTCAGCTTGTCGCAGCGCTCCACGGCCGCCCCGAGGGCGGCGCGGATGCGGCGGTTTTCCAGCATGTAGCCGAGTGGCTCGCCGCCGCTGAAGTCGCCGATCTCGGCGGAATCGAAGCGCAGGAAGGCGGAGCCCGGGCGGCTGGCGGCGGCGCCGGGGCTGGTCCCGTCGGTGACCAGGATCTGTTCGATGCGCTGGGCGTGGGGTTCGAGGTCCGCGCCGGCGCCCAGCGCCTTCCACTGCCGGAAGCTGGCATAGGCGATGGCGCTGGAGCGGCCGTCGAAGGTCGGGGCCAACTGGGCGTCGAAGGGGGCCGGATCGACGAGGATGGCGGTCAGGCCGGCGCTGGCCAGGGCCAGTCCCAGAGTCGCCCCGGCCATGCCGGCCCCGGCGATGATGACATCTGCGTCGAAGGCTGTGTCGGTCATGATCGGGATATGGGCCGACGGCCGGGACCTGTCCAGCCGGACGCTACAGGGCGAAGGCCGCGGAAATGATCTCGCCGTCCGGGGTCAGGGCCGCCCGCTTCATGCCCTGACTGACGTAGGGCATGGTGATGCTCCCGTCGGCGGCGACGGCGATCAGGCCGCCGTCGCCGCCCATGGCCGCGATCTCGGCCAGCACGGCATCGGCGGCGTCGGCCAGCGACTGGCCGCCGAAGCGCATGCGGTGGGCCAGCTGGGCGGCGGCCGCGACCTTGACGAAATACTCGCCCTGGCCGGTGCAGCTGACCGCCACCGTCCGGTCGGCCCAGCAGCCGGCCCCGATGATCGGGGTGTCGCCGACGCGCCCGGGCATCTTGCCGAACACCCCGCCGGTCGAGGTGCAGGCGGCCAGCCGGCCTTCGCCGTCGCGCACCACGCAGCCGACCGTGCCGTGGGCCAGGGTTCCCGGCGGATGGTTGTCCTCGAAGGTCCCGGCCCGGGTGAACCAGGCCTCCGGGTCGGCGATGCGGGCGTAGCCGCGCGCCGCCGCCAGGCCTGCCGCCCCGCCGCCGGCCAGCATCACATGCTGGGTGCGCTCAAGGACCTCGCGGGCCACGGCGATGGGGCTCTCATAGCCGACCAGGGCCGCCACCGAACCGCAGCGCAGCAGGGCGCCGTCCATGATCGCCGCGTCCAGCTCATAGACCCCGTCGGTGTTGGGCGAGGCGCCGCGGCCGGCGACGTAGAGGCCGGAGATCTCCAGTTCGGC
>JBILYE010000123.1:0-11206 GCA_044377925.1 Caulobacter sp.
AAGCCAAGCGCCGCGAGCGCAAGGAACGCAAGGCGGCGGCGAAGGAAGAAGCCCGCCTGAAGAAAGAGCTGAAGCGGGCCCACTAGCCCGCCCCTCTTTCGGGACTTAGGGTCGCTCCAAAGCAAACGAGGAGCGCCCCATGTCCGATCTCTTTTCCCTGGCCGGCCGCACGGCCCTGATCACCGGCGGCTCGCGCGGCATCGGGAAGATGATCGCGGCGGGCTATATCGCCGCCGGCGCCAAGGTCTACATCAGCGCCCGCAAGGAGGTCGCCTGTCGGCAGACGGCCGAGGAGCTGGGCTGTGTCGCCCTGCCGGCCGACGTGTCGACGCTTGAGGGGATGAAGGCGCTGGCCGGCGCCTATCGTGAGCACGAAAGCAAGCTGGATATCCTGGTCAACAATGCCGGCGCCGCCTGGCTGGCCCCGTTCGACGACTTTCCGGAAAAGGGCTGGGACAAGGTCATGGACCTGAACGTCAAGACGCCCTTCTACCTGACCAGCGAACTGGCGCCCGAGTTGCGCGCCGCCGCCAGCTTCGAGCGGCCGGCCAAGGTGATCAACATCGCCTCCATCGACGGCATCGCGGTCAACCCGCAGGAGACCTATCCCTACGCCGCCAGCAAGGCCGGGCTCATCCACCTGACGCGGCGGATGGCCAGGACCCTGATCGCCGACAACATCGTCTGCAGCGCCATCGCGCCGGGGGCTTTCGCCAGCGACATGAACATCGCCGCCCGCGACCAGACCGAGGCGGTGGCCTCGAGGGTGCCGGCCCGGCGGATCGGGACCGACGAGGATATGGCCGGGGCGGCCATCTATCTGGCCTCGCGGGCCGGTGACTATGTGGTCGGGGCGACGCTGACCGTCGATGGCGGGGTGGCGTACTGCTGAGCCGGAGCGCGTTCCGATAAGTGGGACCCGGTTATCGGATCAAACGCGCGACCACAGAGAAGCTAGAAACTGCGGCGGCCGACCCGGCCAAGCGCCCCGACGGCCGCCGCGGCGAACTCGCCCGTGCGCCAGGCGGTTTCGCGATCCTGCGCCTGGCCGCTGGCGGCGATGCGGGCCTCCAGGTCCATCAGGGTCCAGACCCACTGGCTGTTCTCGGGGCGGACGAAGAGGGCGAAGCCTTCGGTCGATGTGGGCATGGAAACCTCCCTTGTTGTCGGGAGACCATGGCGCGGGTCCGTGGAGCGCGTTCAGCGGGCGCGGCGCCGATTCGGTGCAGACGGCTCAGGCCAGGGGCAATCGCACCTCGAAGCGGGCCCCCAGACTGCAGGGCGCCGCCGCGATCGTTGCGTGACTGGCGGCCAGCAGGGACCGGGCGATGGAGAGGCCAAGGCCCGTACCGCCGTCGGCCCGGTGGCTGGTGAAGAAGGGTTCGAACAGGCGCTCGCGATTGGCCTCGGCGACGCCGGGGCCGTCGTCCTGCACCGCCAGGCAGAGCTGGCCGGCCTCGACGGCGGCCGACAGCACGACTGACCTCGCGCCGGCCTGACGGCTGTTTTCCAGCAGGGTGGTGAGCACCGCCTCGATGGTGGCTTCCGGCACGGCCACGGCCGGCAGATCGTCGGTCAGATCGATGGTGACCTGCAGGGCGGGCTGGCTGTCGGCGACGCGGCGGGCGGCGGGCAGCAGGTCGACGGCGGCGCCGGCCTCGGGCCTCGCCATGTCGGCCCGAGCCATGTCGAGCAGGCGGGTGACCAGCTGGGTCAGTCGGGCGTTGTCGGCGGCGATGTTGTCGAGGAAGCGGCGGCGCTCCTCGGCGCTCATGGTCTCGAAGTGGTCCTGCAGAAGTTCGACGGCCCCGCCGATGCCGGCCAGGGGGGTCTTGAACTCGTGGCTGACGGCGGCGGCGAAGTCGCGCAGGTAGCGGCTGCGGGTCTCGATGGCCTCGGCCATCTCGCGGAAATCCTCGTAGAGGGCGCGGATCTCGACGGCGGCGGTGCGCGGGGTCTCGGGCACATCGCCGCGGCCGGCGGTGACCTCGCGGGCGGCGCGGCTCAAGGCGACGATGGGCCGGCTGATGCCGCGCGAGACGATGCCGGCCATCAGGATCAACAGGGCGACGATCAGCACCAGGCCGAAGACGATCTTGCCGCGATCCTCATAGACCCCCCGGAACAGCGCCCGGGGCGAGCGCGACATCAGGAGGACGCCGCGCACCCGCCCCTCGGCGATGATCGGCCGGGCGTGGTGGATGCGGATCGTCGAGGCGCGGGAGAGCCACTCGTAGTGGCTGTCCGGGCGATAGTCGCTGTTGTCGCGCAGGACGGTTGCGGGTTGGCCGCCCAGCGCCGCCTTGACCTCGGGCAGGGCAGAGAGATCGCCGCCCCGGCCATAGCCGCGCACCACCTGCCCCCGGCTGTCGAGCATCAGGATAGAGGCCAGGGTGGTCTTCACCGTGCCGTCGATGACCGGACCCAGGTCCTCGGCGGCCTGGACGGCAGCGGCGTCGGGCGCGGCGCTGGCTCGGCGCGCGGGCGGGCGCTCCGGCAAGACGGGGCTGTCGGACAGATCGATGGTCGTGCGTTCGGGCCGGTAATAGTCGTCCGCCTTGGTGTCGGCCGGCGGTGGCGGCGGCAGGCCGGGCCAGCGGGCGGCGGAGGCCGCCGCCAGGGCCGCGCCCTGGGCGACCAGCTCCGCCTCCGTCTGGCGGACCAGGGTGTTTTCGTAGACGCGCAGGCCCACGGCGCTGAACACCGGCATGGCGGCCACGAACAGCAGCACGCCGAGCAGGATGGTGCGCAGCTTCAGCGCCGGCCAATGCCGTTTGATCACCGCCTTGAGCCTTTGGATCAAGTCAGCCCGCCTCTCCCCTGCCCGTCTTCTCCCTTGCAGGGGCCCAGGCGATAGCCGACGCCGGCCTTGGTCTCGATGACGTCCAGGCCACCGAGCGCGGCGAACTTGCCCCGCAGGTTTCGGACATGACTGTCGATGGTGCGGTCGGTGATGGCGAAGCCCGGGCCGTGCAGGCGGTCGATGATGGCGTCGCGCGTGAAGACCCGGGTCGGGGCGGCGGCGAGGGCCTTGAGAATCCCGAACTCGGTGACGGTCAGGGCGACCTCCTGACCGGCCCAGGTCGCGGTCCAGCCGTCGGTATCAAGGGTCAGGCGACCATGGCTGACCAGACTGCCGGGCGCAGCGACCGGAGCGGGCGCGGCCTGCGACCGGCGCAGGATGGCGCTGATGCGGGCGGTGACCTCGCGGGGGCTGAACGGTTTGACGACATAGTCGTCGGCCCCCAGTTCGATGCCGAGCACGCGGTCGATCTCGTCGTCGCGGCTGGAGAGGAAGAGGATCGGGGTGTTGCCCTGCGCCCGCAGGCGGCGGCAGACCTCCAGGCCGTCGAGGCGCGGCATGTTGATGTCGAGCACCACCAGGTCGGGGGCCTGTTCCTCGACCGCCGCCAGGGCCGCGACACCGTCCTCAGCCTGGCGGGTGGCGTAACCGGCCTTGGTCAGGGCGAAGTCGAGCAGTTCGCGGATGTGGGGGTCGTCGTCGACGATCAGGATGGAGCGGGACATGGCGGGCATCATTCCGAAGGCGGGGCGAAGGTCAATGTCGCGCGTGTGGACGGTGGGGGTCATCGGCGGGGCTCCTGCGGCGGCGTATCGGGATCGGGGGCGGTATCGGGGCGGGCGGTGGCCGAAGTGACGGGCGGCGGCGCGGTGACCGGCGGCTCGACGGTGGAGATGTCGAGCGGCTTCGGCGGTGGCGCGGGTGGCGGGCGCCAGGCGCGCAGGTCGGGACGGCCGGCGGCGAGGATGGCCTGCGCCTCGGCCAGGCGACGATGGCCCCGCCAGGTCCAGGCCTCTTCCTGTCGCTCGCGCAGTTGCGCCATCGCGCCCCAGCGTCGGCCGGTGAGCATCTGCTGGTAGGCGGGCGGCAGACCGGGCCGCTGTTCCAGCCGGGAGACGGGCATGAGGCCAGAGTCGCCGAGCCGGTTCATGTAGTCGACATCGAGGGTGGCGCCCGTGCCGTCGATTTCGCGGGCATGGCGCAGGTTCCAGTCGGCGGCGATCTCGCCGCTGTCGACGACGGCGAAGACCAGCAGGACCAGGGCGGCGGCGGCGGCGCAGCGGTTGATCAGCCAGGCCGCCGTCTTCTCGCGCAGCAGGCGCCAGCAGATGAGGACCAGCCCGACGGCCACCAGTCCCATCCAGGCCAGGGCGGCGATGCGCATGCGGGTGAGGTCGAAGCTGTCGATATAGAGCAGGGTCCGCTGGATGGAGAAGACGACCAGCAGGACGTTCTGGGCCACCCAGGCGGCGACCAGCCAGCGGACCAGCGGGCGGCGACTGGTCTCCGATCCGGGGGCCATGGCGACCAGCACGAAGAGGCCGGCCAACAGGGCGGTGGCGATCAGCGGATAGGCGCCGCGATGGGCGTACTCGGCCAGGGTGTGCTCGGTAGGCAGGCGGGCGCCGCTCCACAGGAAGGCGATGTCGAGGCCGTTCTGCAGGGCGAACAGAGCGTTGAACAGGATCAGCGACAGGGTGATCGAGGCGGCGTTGACGCCGGGCAGATTTGTGTCGGTGCGGGCGGCCGGCATGGCGATCGGCCGGCGCAGATGAACGGGGCGCAGGAGGGCAAGGCCGGCCAGCGCTGCCCCGACCCACAGGACGACCTGGGGGCCCCTGAGGTCGGGGCCGTGCAGGGCCGCCAGGGCGTCGTGCAGAAGCGGGTTGGCGGCTGAGAACAGGGCCAGGAAGACCGCCCCGCCGATTACCGGCAGGGCCAGGAGGCGCACCGCTGTGACGAGCGAAGGCCCCGGGCGCCCCTTCAGCCGCTTGATGCCGAATTGAACCAGGGTCTCGATCGGTGTCCGGACGACGCCGGTGGCCATGACGATCAGCCGCTGGGCCCAGGTCCAGACCCCGTCTCCGAAGCCGGCGCGGGGGGTGAGCGCGGCAACAGCAAGCGCCAGGCTCCAGAACATCAGGCCCAGTCGCGACAGGGTTTCAAGCTGCAGGACCGAAAGGGCTGCGGCGGCGAGCAGGAAGGGCCAGCCGTGTCGCCGGGCCGCCGGGCTGGCGATCGCCAGGGCGACGACACCGGCGAACGTCAGGATGGCCAGGGCGAGGCCGGAAGCCTGCATCGCCCAGACCGTGCGGTCGGCGACGACGACCAGGACCAGGGTCAGGGCGACCCTGATCCAGAAACTGTATCGACCCCTGGCCAATGACCCCATGCGCGCCTCCCAACGTCAGGCTGCGAACCTGGGGCCGGGGCATGGAGGCGCGGTGGGGGACAGGATGCAGGGGCGGACCGGGCCCGTGCAAATTCGGTGCAGAGGCCTGTGTTGTAGGCCCCTTACGCCAACAATGGGATCAGGCCGCCAGCTTGTCCGGACCCGGGATCAGCGAGGAGATGACCAGACGGCTGAGCATGCGATCCTTGAGCGGCAGGATGGCGTCGACGAAGGGGGTGTCTGTGTCGATGGTCAGATCAGGCGGCGCCTGGAAGAGACTGGCCTCGACGACAAAGGTGTCCTGCACCGCGTCGACCAGAAGACCAGCCAGGCGGGGGCCGTCCTGGATGACGATGATCACATGCCGGCTCGTCTGTTCGGTCACACCGAGACCCAGGCGGAGACGCACGTCGAGAACCGGCATGACCGCCCCCCGCAGGTTAATGACGCCCAACACATAGTCCGGCGTCTGGGGCAGCGGCGCGGCCTGGGTCCAGCCGCGGATCTCCCTCACAGAGACGATGTCGATACAGAATCCCTGGCCGCCGATCTCGAAGGCGATCAGTTCGACCTTGGCAGGGTCGGCGCCATTGCCCGGAACCGGTTCCATCAGAACTCCTCCCATTCGGTGGCCGCCGCCGTCGCAGTGCGGCCTCCGCCGATATGGGCGGCAAGGCGCTCGCGGGCGCTGGCGACCGGGTTCGGCGCAGGCGCGTGCCAGTTGTCGAGGAATCGCACGCTTCTGCTCCAACGGTACGCAATGCCGACGCAAGACGGCATCCTTCGTTCGAGCAGCGACGTTAACCGCGCCTCCCTTCTCAAATCTTAATGCCAATTCCCTTTGACAACCGAGCGCAATACTGGCGCTTGCGGGCCCAGATTGAGGAGGCCATTACTTCTTTTGATCATTTGAATGCAACGGCAGCACAATCTGCACCTGTGACATCAGCCCTGACGGGATCTCCGCGAGCTGAAACCAACCGGAAATCAGCGCCGCGATCCCAGCAGGTTCCGGGCCACCACCCATTGGTGAACCTCCGTCGGGCCATCGTAGATGCGCATGGTGCGGATCTTGGACGCCATCATGTGCAACGGCAGTTCACGGGTCATGCCCATCGCCCCGAAGGTCTGCATGGCGCGGTCGACGACCTCCCAGGCCATCTCTGTGGCGTAGGCCTTGATCATCGAGATCTCGGTGCGGACGTCGCGACCCTGGTCCATCTTCCAGGCGCAGTCATAGGTCATCAACCGGGCGGCGTGGATGCGGGTGTGGGCGTCGGCGATCCAGTTCTGGATGGTCTGGCGTTCGGACAGAGGAACGCCGAAGGTTTTCCGCTGCGGCGCGTATTCGATCATCATCTCCAGAGCCCGCTGGGCCATGCCGATCGACCAGGCGGCCATTTCGCAGCGGCGGGTGCCGAGCCGCACCTGCATCGGCGCGAAACCCTGGCCCTCGACGCCCAGCAGCTTCCAGCCGGGGACCCGGACATCGTCGAGCGCGATCTCGAAGGTCGACTGGCCGCCGAGCATGGGGATCTTGCGCAGGACGTTGAAGCCGGGGGAATTCTGGTCGACGAGGAAGGCGCTCATGCCGCCGCGCCCGCCCTTCTCCTTGTCGGTGACGGCCATGACGATGGTGAAGTCGGCGTAGTCGGCCTTGCTGATCCAGATCTTGCGGCCGTTCAGCACCCAGTCGTCACCGTCGCGCACGGCCGAGGTCAGCATGCCGGACGGATCGGCGCCGGCGCCGGGCTCGGAGATGCCGATGGCCGAGACCGTCTCGCCGGCGACGTAGGGGGCGAGGTAGGCGACGCGCTGCTGCTCGTTCACCGTCGCCATCATCATGCGCAGGTTCGGGCTGTCCGGCGGCAGGGTGTAGTTGGTGATGCTGCGGCCGAGCTCCTCATTGACCGCGACCATGGCGACATGCGGCAGGTCGGCGCCGCCGACGTCCTCAGGCGCGTCGAGACCCCACAGGCCCATCTCCTTGGAGACCGCGTCGACCTTGAGGGTTTCCTCACCGGTCAGCGCCGCCGCGCCGCCGGCCGCCTCGCGTTCCAGGACACCGGCTTCCAGCGGGTTCAGATGGTCGTCGACGAAGCGACGGACCAGGTCCTTGAGCATGCGGTGGTCTTCGTCGAGGTCGAAGTTCATGGCGCGTCCCTTGGTGTTTTGCCGGGTTTAGCAGGATGACCGTGAGGGAGGGGAAGCGCTTTTCTGCCCTACGCCCGCTCCAGGGCCACCATCAGCTCGCCCATCACCAGGATCCGGCCGTCGCCGATGACGGTGATGGCGTATTGCAGCGCCGCGCCTGTGGCCGCGAGCTGTTCGGCGCGGACCTCCAGATCGCTCTCGACGTCGTCCAGCCGGTCGCGGGTCCAGGTCAGGTTGTTGATTACCGCCAGGAAGCCGCGGCGCGGTTCCTTTTCGATGCCGGTCAGCTGGGCATGCAGGGCGATGGCCTGGGAGGCGTATTCGGCGCCGGCGCTGGCAGGCAGGCGGCCGTCGTGGCGAAGAGGGTTGGCCGGGTCGCGGTGGCTGACGGCTGTGCAGGTTATCCAGTCAGGACCGCCGGCGGTGACCGCCTCCAGCAGGTTCATGGCCCCCGCATGGGGAATGGCCCGGGCGATCGCGGCCTTGTCCATCGGCGGGAGGTTCGACATCGGGGGCGTCACGGGCGAAAAGGGACCAAATGATTCTGCGTGAACCCTGATGACTTCCGCCTTCACGATCAACCCCGACCATCCCGCCCTGCCCGGCCATTTTCCGGGCAATCCCGTGGTTCCCGGCGTGGTGGTGCTGGAGCATCTGATCGACGTGCTGGCGGCGGTCCACCCCGGCCGCACCTGCACCGGCGTGCGGCGAATGAAGTTCCTGCGTCTGCTGCGGCCCGGCGAATCCGTCGAGGTCCGTTTCGGCGAGGCCAAGGCCGACGGAATCACCGTCAAGGCCAGCGTCGGCGGCGAGCCGCTGGTCGACGGGCGACTGACCCTGGCTCAAGACCTGGCGCTCTGACGCACAGCGATTCGGCGCCGGAGACGCGGCTCGCCGAATCCCTCTGCTAACCGACGAAATTCGCTGAGCGTTTCGTTGCCAGACCAGCGCGCTTTCGCCTATGGATTGAAGCAGTGCTTTTGGGGGAAGTCGGGGCGGTTTGATGAAGCGGGTGCTGGTCGTTCACTATTCGCAGACGGGGCAGTTGAGCGAGATTCTCCGCTCGACCGTGGCCCCGCTTGAGGCCGCGCCGGACGTTGAGGTGAGTTGGCTGCCGATCGAGCCGGTGACGCCCTATCCCTTCCCCTGGCCGGCGGGGTTCTTCTTCAACACCTTCCCGGAAACGGTCTACGAGGATGTAGACCCCATTCTGCCGCCGACAATGCCGGCCAACACCGATTTTGATCTGGTGATCCTGGGCTATTCGGTGTGGTTCCTGTCGCCCTCCAAGCCGATCACCGCCTTCCTGCAGAGCCCGGAGGCCAGGACCCTGCTGGCCGGCAAGCCGGTCATCACCGTCATCGGCTGCCGCAACATGTGGTTGTCGGCGCAGGAGCGGATGAAGGAACAGCTCAGCGCCCTGGGCGCGCATCTGATCGACAATGTGGTGCTGACCGACAGCGCCCACAGCGCCTTCACCTTCATCTCCACTCCGGCCTGGATGCTGACCGGCAAGAAGGGTCCCTTCATGGGCGGCGTGGTGCCGGAGGCCGGGGTCAGCCAGGAAGACATCGCCGGCTGCGCCCGCTTCGGCGAGGCCATCGCGGCGAAACTGCCTACCCGTTCGAAGGGCGACACCACCCCGATGCTGAACGAGCTTGGCGCCGTGTCGATCTTCGAGGGGCTGATGAGTTCGGAAAAAGTGGCCCGCAAGAGCTTCCTGATCTGGGGCCGCCTGCTGCGCGCCTGCGGCAAGCCCGGGACCCCGCTGCGGGGCGCGGTGCTGGTGCTCTATGTTGCCTTCCTGTTCACCCTGATCTGCACGGTCGTGCCGCTGCTGGCCATCATCAAGAGCCTGATCAAGCCGCTGGCCAGGGCGAGCATCGCCCGCCAGCGCGCCTATTACGCCCAACCCTCTGGAGAGGGCCGCGCCCTGCTGGGAGCCGCCCAATGACCATCCGCAGCGTCTACATCACCGGAACGGCGTCGTTCCTGCCGAACGAGCCTGTGCTCAACGACGAGATGGAGAGCGTGCTGGGTCAGGCCGGCGACCGTCCGAGCCGCGCCCGCCGCACCATCCTGCGCAGCAACGGCATCAAGTCGCGGCACTATGCGATCGACCCCGCCACCGGCAAGGCGACCCACAACAACGCCCAGCTGACCGCGGCCGCCGTGCGGCGCCTCGGCCAGACGGTCAGCCTGCCGGACGTCGACCTGCTGGCCTGCGGCACCTCCATCCCCGACCAGGTGATGCCCAACCATGCGGCCATGGTGCAGGGCGAGCTTGGCCTGCCGGCCTGTGAGGTGATCGCCACCTGCGGCGTCTGCCTCTCGGGCATCACGGCCCTGAAGTACGCCTTCGTCACCGTCGCCGGCGGCCTGCATAACAATGCCGTCGCCACCGGCTCCGACTGCCCCTCGCCGGTGCTCAGCGCCGGCAATTTCAGCGCCGAGATCGAGAGCAAGGTCGAGGAACTGGAGAAGGCCCCCGAGATCGCCTTCGAGAAGGACTTCCTGCGCTGGATGCTCAGCGACGGGGCCGGCGCCTTCCTCTTGCAGGACAAGCCCCGCGAGGGGGCGACCAACCTGCGCATCGACTGGATCGAGACCTTCTCCTACGCCGGCGACATGGAGACCTGCATGTATGCGGGCGCCAGCAAGAACGAGGATGGCAGCATCACCGGCTGGTCGGCGATGAGCCCGAAGGAACGCGAGACCGACTCGGTGATGTCGATCAAGCAGGACGTGCGCCTGCTGAACGAGAACGTCATCCACTACACGGTCGAAAAGCCCCTGCCCGGCATCGTCCAGAAGTACCAGCTGCGGCCCGACGACATCGACTGGTTCCTGCCGCACTATTCGAGCGAGTACTTCCGCGACAAGGTCCACGCCGGCATGCAGGTGGCGGGTTTCGACGTGCCGCAGGACCGCTGGTTCACCAACCTGACGACGCGGGGCAACACGGGCGCGGCCTCGATGTTCATCATGATCGACGAGCTGGCCCAGAGCGGCGACCTGGAGCCCGGCCAGCGGCTGCTGTGCTGGATCCCGGAGAGCGGCCGGTTTTCCAGCGGGTTCATGCACCTGACGGTGGCCTGATGAAGACCGACGAGGTTCCCCAGGAGACGGCCCGCACCTATGGCGGCACCAAGAAGCTGCTCTACGCGGTCGATGACAGCGGGGAATATACCGAGGTCAACTCGGCCGGCTGGGAGCCCGAGACCTTCGCCACCGTTCAGGCGGTTGATGAACTGAACCGGCTGCGCGATGAGGCCCTGGCCGATGCGCGCGCGGGCAAGGTGAGCCCCCTGGTCTACTGGATGTACCAGCGGCGGATGGAGCCGGCGACGCTGGCCGCCACGACGGGCCTGTGGGCCTGGCGGGTCAACCGTCACTTCCAGCCGAAGGTGTTCGCCGGCCTCTCGGACAAGGTCCTGGCCCGCTACGCCGAGGTCATGGACATTCCCCTCGCCACGCTGCGCACGCTGCCGGACGCTCCCTGACATGACCGACTTCGCCCACCGCCAGTCGGCCCACTGCGAGAGCGGCGTGGTCGCCAACATGGTCAGCCACGGGGGCCTGGCCATGAACGAGCCGATGGCCTTTGGCCTGAGCTCGGCCTTGACGTTTGCCTACATGCCGATGATCAAGATGGCCGGCATGCCGCTGATCGCCTACCGCATGCCGCCCGGCCACATCATCAAGGGCGTGGCCAAGCAGCTGGGCATGGGCTGGAAGCGCCAGACGTTCAGCGATCCGGCGGCGGGCAAGGCGGCGCTGGATGCGCAGCTGGACAAGGGCCATGCGGTGGGCCTGCAGACCTGCGTCTACTGGCTGCCCTATTTCCCGGAAGACAT
>JBILYE010000124.1:0-11175 GCA_044377925.1 Caulobacter sp.
CCTCGGCCAGGGCCGGATCGACGCTGACGCCATCGGCGCCCTCCTTGAAGCGGGCCGAGCTGGTGCGGAAGATCTCGGCGGCGTCCAGGCCGTCGAAGGCGGCAAGGAGGGCCGGATCAGCCAGGGCGACCACGGGCGCGGCCTCCAGGGACGAGCCGATGCGCTTTTCGCGGCGCTCGATCTCCAGGGCGGCGGTGACCGCCGAGGTGACCTCGCCGATCTTCGCCCAGCGCCCGGCGTCGGCGTCGCTGCGCCATTCGGCGGGGGTGTCCGGGATGATGCGGAAGGCGTTAGGGCGCTGGTCCGGGAAGCGGCTGGCCCAGGCCTCGTGCATGGTGAAGGGGGCGATCGGGTTCAGCCAGGCGGTCAGCCGTTCGAACACCGCGTCCAGCACCGTGCGATAGGCGCGGCGGGTCAGGCTGTCGGGACGGTCGCAGTAGAGGTTGTCCCGGCGGATGTCGAAGAACAGGCTGGAGAGGTCGCCCTGGCAGAATTCGAGCACCGGGCGCAGGACGTCGGCATACTGATAGGCGCCGTAGGCCTCGCGCACCTGGCCGTCGAGTTCCCACAGGCGGTGCAGGATGTAGCGCTCCAGCGAGGGCAGCTCGGCGTAGGGCACACGCTCGGCCTCGCTGAAATCGGCCAGCGCCCCCAGCATGTAGCGCAGGGAGTTGCGCAGCTTGCGATAGGCGTCGGAGACCCCGGCCAGGATGGTCTTGCCGATCCGCTGGTCCTCGGCGTAGTCGGTCAGGGCGACCCACATGCGCAGGATCTCGGCGCCCGACTCCTTGATGATGTCGGCCGGGGCGGTGACGTTGCCCAGCGACTTGGACTGCTTGCGGCCCTGCTCGTCGAGGGTGAAGCCGTGGGTGACCACCGCCTTGTAGGGGGCGACGCCGCGGGTGCCGCAGGCCTCCAGCAGGGAGGACTGGAACCAGCCGCGGTGCTGGTCGGAGCCTTCCGAATAGAGGTCGGCGGGCCAGTGGGTGTTGTTGCGGCCCTCAAGGGTGAAGGCGTGGGTCGAGCCGGAGTCGAACCAGACGTCGAGGATGTCCTCGACCTTCTCGAATTTCGCCGGGTCGTGGTCGCCGAGGAAGTCGGAGGCCGGGCGCAGGTACCAGGCGTCGGCGCCCTCGGCGGCGATCAGGTCGGTGATGCGCTGGTTGACGGCGGCATCGACCAGCGGCTCGGCGGTGTCCTTGTCGACGAACATGGCCAGCGGCGTGCCCCAGGCGCGCTGGCGGCTGATCAGCCAGTCGGGACGGGTCTCGACCATGCCGCGGATGCGGGTGCGACCGCCCTCAGGATAGAAGGTCGTGGCGTCGATGGCGGCCAGGGCCTTCTCGCGCAGGGACGGCCCCTGCCCTTCGCCGTCCATGCGGACGAACCCCGAGTCCTTTTCTTGTGGTTTGTCCATGCGGACAAACCACTGGGGGGTGTTGCGGAAGATGACCGGGGCCTTGGAGCGCCAGCTGTGCGGATAGCTGTGTTCGAGGCGGCCGCGGGCGAGCAGCGTGCCGGCCTCGATGAGCTTCTCCATCACCGCCGGATTGGCCGGGCCGAACTTGCCGGTCTTCTTGCCCTCGGTCTCCAGCACCTTCAGGCCGGCGAACAGGGGAACATGCGGATAGTAGGCGCCGTCCGGATCGACGGTTTCGGGGATGTCCTTGTGGCCGTGCTTGAGCCAGACCAGGTAGTCCTCGGCGCCGTGGCCGGGGGCGGTATGGACAAAGCCGGTGCCGGCGTCGTCGGTGACATGATCGCCGGCCAGCAGCGGCACGGAGAAGCCGAAGCCCTTGCGGTCGTCAGCGTCGTGAGCCAGGGCCGCCAGCGGGTGGGCGGTGGTCAGGGCGCCGGGATCGACGGTTTCAAGGCGGGTCCAGCTGGCGGCCTTGGCGGACTTCAGCACGTCCTCGGCGAGCTTGTCGGCCAGGATGAGGCGCTCTCCCGGGCGGGTCCAGGGCTGGAACTCCAGGCCTTCTTCCAGGGACTCGACGCGGTAGAGGCCGTAGACGATGGCGGGATTGTAGCTGATCGCCCGGTTGGCCGGGATGGTCCAGGGCGTGGTGGTCCAGATCACCACCGAGGCGTCATCGAGCCCCTTGGTGACCGGGAACTTGACCCAGATGGTCGGGCTGACGTGATCGGCGTACTCGATCTCGGCCTCGGCCAGGGAGGTGCGCTCGACCGGGCTCCACATCACCGGCTTGGAGCCGCGATAGAGCTGGCCGGAGGCGGCGAACTTGTGGAACTCGGCGACGATGGTGGCTTCACTGGTGAAGTCCATGGTGGCGTAGCGGTTTTCCCAGTCGCCAAGCACGCCCAGGCGCTTGAACCCCTCCATCTGGACGCCGATCCAGCCGGCGGCGAACTCACGGCAACGGCTGCGGAATTCGGCCGAGGGGACCTCGTCCTTCGGCCGGCCCTTGGCCTTGAACTCCTTCTCGATCTCCCACTCGATGGGCAGGCCGTGACAGTCCCAGCCGGGCACGAAGTCGACGTCGAAGCCGAGCAGGAAGCGGCTGCGGACCACGAAGTCCTTCAGCGTCTTGTCGAGCGCGTGGCCGATATGGATGGCGCCGTTGGCGTAGGGGGGGCCGTCGTGCAGCACGAACAGGGGCGCGCCGTTCGCCTGCCGGTCGGCGCGGATGGCGTTGTAGAGGTCGGCCTCTTCCCAGGCTTTCAGGATCTCGGGCTCGAGTTTCGGCAGGCCCGCGCGCATCGGGAAGGGGGTGTCGGGAAGGAAGACGGTCTCGCGATAGTCGCGGCCCGAAGCGGGTTTGGGGTTGGCGTCATCGGCCATGATGGTGGTCTCGGATTTTATCTGATCGGACGGGCGAAGAAGATCCCGGCGCGCGCGACGGATGCCGGCGGCGTCACGCCGGGCGGGTAATTCGCGAAGTCATCCGGACACGGGTCATGCAGCGGGCTCTAACAGAGGCCGCGACCGAGCGCCAGCGCCTAGACCCTTTCAGGTTTTGATGTAGGCATCAAAACCTGATCAAAAGGGTATAGAATCAAACATTTAGAGCACGTCCGGGCGGCGGAACCGCGTACACTTCCGCCTGACGTGCTCTAGCCCTTCGCCTGCGCCTCGCCGACCAGCTTCGAGCCGATCCAGCTGGCGATGCCGATGATGACGGCGCCGAACAGGGCCGGCCAGAAGCCATCGACCTCCAGCCCCTTCATCAGCAGACCGACCAGGCCCAGCATGGCGGCGTTGATGACCAGCAGGAAGAGACCGAGGGTGAGGAACACCACCGGGAAGGTCAGCACGACGAGGATCGGCCGGATGATGGCGTTGGCGATGCCGAGCAGAAGGGCGGCGATGACCAGGCTGGTCCAGCCGTGAACGGCGATGCCGTCGACGAACTCCTGGGCCACCCAGAAGCCGGCGATGGCGAACAGGAACTGGACAAGAAATCGGGCCATCGTCGGTCGTCCCTATTTGGTGGCCGGAGGCGGCGCGCCGGCCGTGAAGCCGCTGGCGAGGACGCCGTCCCAGGGCAGGCGCTCGACCTTCAGGGTGGGGCCCTTGGGGTCGGGGGCGGCGTTGGCGACGCCGGTGACGGCGGCGATGTCGAGGGCGCGGTCGGTCAGGATGGTGACCTCGCAGACGGCCATCAGGCTCTGCGCGCCGGTCGTCCAGACACTCTCCTTGGTCGCCCGGCGGTCGGCGCGGCCGCAGACCCGTTGACCGATATCGACCTGCAGCGCCTGGGCCGCGCCTTCACCTTTGGCGGCGGGAGCCAGGGCCGCGGCGGTCGCGGTGGCGGAGCCGACGGCGGTGATGCGGTAGCGGCCGGCGGTCATGGCCGGGATGGTGCAGACCGTGCGGGTCTGGCTGACCACCCGGCAGGCGGCGGCGCCGATCTCGGGCTGGGTATAGCCGGCGAAGGCGCGGGGCGGTCCAAGCGGCAAGGGCGGCAGGGCCGGGACCTTGGCGGCCGGCGGAACCATCGGCTTGGCGGGCGGGGTCTGGGCCGAGGGCGCGGCGACCATGACCATGGTGGCCGTCAGGCCCAGGAAAAGAGACTTGATCACGGGCGTACTCCTGATGCCGGACTTAGGCGGCTTCGCGACGATTGGTCTTGATGACCCCACGGCTCTCCATGGCCGCCTGGAGCGTATTGATCTTGTTGAAGAGATCAACGGCTCCGTCGAGGTCGAGGACCAGACGGCAGACCGGGCTGGCGGAACGGCCACCGGCTTCGTCGGTCGGCCGCTCGACGCAGAACTCGATGCGCAGGGTGCGGCCGTCGAAGCTCAGGCGATGAGCCTTGTCGGCGAAGGTCTCGGCGAGGTCCGGGCGATCAACATAGACGGGCTCGATCGGCGTGGCGGCGGCGGGAGCGGTGGCGGGGGTGGATTTGGCCATGGGTGTCCTCAATGACGGGAGGGGTGCTCCGGGCGGAGCGGAGGTGTTGCAGGCTGGAACGCAAACGGGCCGGTCTTGCGACCGGCCCGTCCACAGTTCTGGTCGGGCGACCTACCAGCGCCAGCGGATGCCGAGGCTGCCGTCGACCGACTGGTAGTCGTCCTGGAACTTGGTGCCCAGGTTCAGGAAGGCGGAGAAGCGGTCGTCGGAGCCGAAGACATTCACCGTAGCGCCGAGTTCACCGAAGCTGCCCGAGAAGTCGTCGCTGAGGGTGAAGGCGGGACCCGCCGAACGGAAGGTCACGTCGTTCTCACCTTCGAACTCGTTCCAGTAGCGGGCAACCAGGGCCCACTTGGACGAGAAGGTCCCGTGGTCGGCGTTCAGGCCCAGGCGACCGCCGAGGCTCGCGCGCAGGCTGGTGACGTCGTCGAACTCGACGGTCGCGCCGGGCACGTCCACTTCGTCGATCGACGAGGTGACGTAGGACAGCGAACCCAGCGGCTCGAAGAAGCCGTTGGCGCCGATCGGCACCGACCAGCCGCCTTCGACCTGGAAGCCGAGGGTGTCGACCGAGCCCGAGAAGATGTTCGAGCCGACCGGGGCCAGGGTGATCGCCTGGTGGTCGTAGTCGAGGCTGTTGGAGTTGACGATGGCGTCGACGAACCACGGACCCGAAACGTAGGAGCCGTAGATGCCGAAGGTCATGCCCTCGAACGAGGTGACGGTCGGCGAGTTGTCGAAGCTGACGTCGCTGTCGACGTAGCCGATCTGACCACCCACGACCCAGGCCTTGCCGGCCCCGCCGCCCATGAAGTCCAGGCCACCGATCAGGCTGATGGTGTTCTGCTCATAGGAGGTGTCGAAGTCGTAGCTGACGCCGAAGAGGTCGTAGCCCTGGATCCGGTCGCGCTCGGCGGCCGCACCGGAGATCTTCATCCAGACGCCCGAGCCGCTGTCATCCAGCGAAGGCAGCTGGGTGCGCAGGTCGGCCTGACGTTCGAACCAGGTCCCCGTGGTCGTCTGCCAGACACTGGTCAGAGCGGCCCCGAAGGTCGTGAACTCGAAAGCCTCGCTGTCCGGCAGGCCCACGAGGACATGCTGTTTGTTGAGGTTCAGGGTCAGGTCGTAGAAGAACAGGCCCTTGTCGAGCACGCCGTCCGGCGAGTTCAGGTCGGCGCGCCAGAAGTCCGACGCGGTGTTCAGCGAGAAGTGGGTCGCGGCCGTCGAGCCGGCCCCGGAAACGTCGACCAGCACCATGCCGACCGGGTTGAAGGCCCCGAACGGGTTGGGGCTGACGTCGTTGACCAGGATCGAGGTCGAACCCAGCGTGCTGCCGCCCGTCAGGCTGAGGCAGTCGGCGGCGGCCAGGACGGCGCAGCTGGTCTGGGTCGTGGCGCCGAGGTTGGCGTCCATCGACAGAAGGCTGCCGCCCGAACCGGTGAAGGTCGCGCCGGCGGCCAGGATGCTGTCGTTGATCTGGCCGTCGGACACCGCCGTGAGGGTGGTGCCGCTGGAGCCGAAGACGATCCGGCCGCTGTTGTTGAACGCTTCCAGGTTGGTGATCGTCAGGGTGGAGGCGCCGAGCGTGGGCTCGCCGACCACCAGGAGACCGGCCTGGGTGAAGGTGTCGGCGCCGGCTCCGAAGTCGAAGCTGGTGGCGACGCCATTGGCGTTGGTGAAGATGGCGCCGGTGTTGTTCAGCACATCCGCGCCGCCCGAGAAGGTCGAGGCGCCGGTGGTGTGCCAGCTGGTCACCGAGGAGTTGTTGAACACCACGTTGCCGGTCAGACCCGAGAACGACACCCGGCCGTTGATGCGGCCGGCGTTGTTGACGATGACGCTGCCGCCGACGCCGCGGATGGCGTTGTCGTCGTAGCCGGTGATGGTGTTGTCCGTCGAGCGGACGACCGTGTTCGCGCCGATGTTCAGGGTGGTCAGGCCGCCCGCCGCATTGTTCACGTCGACGACCCAGCCGCCCGCGCCCGCGCCGGACCCGACGATGGTCGAGCCGGTGCCGGTGCCGATGGTCACAGCGCCGCCGCCCGAACCGGTGCGGATGGCGCTGCCGTTGACGTCCTGGATGGTCAGGCCGTTGGCGATAGCGACGTTGACCGCACCCGTGCCGGTGGTGGCGGCGTTGAGGGCCGCGAGGCCGGCGCCGGTGGCGGTGACGTTGGCGTTGACGTTCAGCGTGGTGACGCCCGCGCCGCCGTTGGCGGTGAGGATGCCGTTGGCGCCGCCGCTGACCGCCGCGGTGTTGGTCACGGTCAGCGCCGCGCCGGAGGCGCCGGCCTGGATGCCGTCGCCGCTGGTCGAGGTGACCGTGGCGGCGGTGGTCACCGTCACGGCGCCGGAGGTCGAGATGGCGTTGATGCCGTCATTGCCGGTCAGGATGACGCCGCCGGCGTTGTTGGCGACGGTGATCGCACCGGAAGTGCTGTCGGCGCGGATGCCGAAGCCGTTGCCGGTCAGGCCCGCCGAGTTGGTGATGCCAACCGTGCCGCTGCCATTGTTGGAGCCGAAGAGCGCCGTGCCGTCAGCAAAGACGGCGGCGGTGTTCGTGACCACGACATTGCCCGTCCCGCCGCCATTGACGACGGCGCCGACGCCCAGGTTGGTCACACGGTTGCCGTTCGTGCCGATGACCGCTGCGTTGGTCACCGTCGCGCCACCGACTCCGCCGCCCGAAGCGACAGCCGAGATACCGTCCGTGGCGTTTCCGGTGATGGTCGTGCCGGCCAGGGCGGTCACGACGATGACGCCACCGCCCGTGCTCGACGCGGAGATGCCCGCAAGGCCGGCGTCGATCGTGCCAGCGTTGAAGTTGACCGTGTTCAGGCCGGAGCTGGTCGCCGTCACGATACCGTTGCCGGCCAGGGCCGTGACATTGGCGTTCGAATTGACGGTGGAGGCCCCCGCCGCGCTCGAGGTCTGGATGCCGTCGGCGCCGGTCGAGGTGATCGCCGCGTTGGTGGTGACCGTCACCGCACCGCCGACCGAGCTGGCGTTGATGCCGTCGCCGGTCGCATTGATCGTCGAGGCCGCCGTCGTATCGACAGTGACCTCGCCCGCGTCGCTGGCCGCGGCCCGGATGCCGACGCCGCCCGCCTGGATGGTGCCGACGGTGTCGATGTCGATCGTGCCGGTGGTGCTGGAGGCGTCGATGCCGTCGCCGCTGGTGCTGACCAGGTTACCGCCGGCGACGGTGAAGACCGTGTTGCTGCCGATGGTGGTGGTGGTGCGGATGGCGTCGTTGGCGGTGGCGGTGACCACGCCCGAGGTGCCGACCGAGACGGAGCCGGTGGTGTTGGTCGCCAGGATGCCGGTGCCGGCCGAGTTGACCGCCACGTTGTTGGCGACGCCCACGGGGCCACCGAGGCTGTTGGCCCAGATGCCGACGGAAGCGGCGCCGCCGTTGGCGTTGACCGAGCCGCCGGTGGTGAAGACCTGGGCGCTGCCGGTGCTCTGGGAGTCGGCGCGGATACCGACATCGCCGGCCCAGATGCCGCCGACCGTCGATTGAATATTGATCGACGCCCCGCTGGAAGCGAAGCCGGTGATGCCGTTTAAGGTGACCGGATCGAGCGAAGAACCGATCGCACCGGTGTTGAGGATGCTGATCACGCCCGAGGCCGCAGTGTCGCTCGCCACGATGCCGTTAACAGCCGAGCCGGTGATGGCGCCGGAGTTGTCGATCAGGATGCCGCCCGTGCCCGTCTGGCTGGCCAGGATGCCCCAGCCGTCGCCGCCGGCGAGGTTGGCGTTGATCGTACCGCTGTTGGTGACCTGAACGATCCCGGCGCTGGCGGCGTTAAAATTGAACGCCTGAATGCCGTCGAACCCGACGTTGAGAGTCGCGGTGTTGCTGGCAAAGACCGTGCCGCCGGCGCCGTTGTTGCCGACGGAGATGCCCGAGCCGATCGTGGTGGTGATGGCGCCGGTGTTGACCACCTGCGCGTTGCCCGTGCCGGTCGATTCAACGTCGATGCCGTTGTTGACCGAGCCGATGACGGCGCTGTTGTTCACCGAAACCAGGCCATCGGCCGCTTCAGCGCCGATGCCGATGTCGCTGGAGGTGATCTGGCCGGTGTTGATGACGGTGGCGTTACCGGCGCCACCGGTGCCGGCGAAGATGCCGGCCGCGCCCAGCGTGCCGTTGTTGACGTTGATCGTGCTGCCCGACTGGACGAAGACGTTGCCGGAGGTCGACAGGGCGCCGATGCCGGCCGAGCCCGGGAAGTTGCCGGCCGTGTCGGTGTTGTTGTTGGCGGTGACGGTGATCGTCCCCGTGCCGGTGATGAGGGTGACATCACCGCCGACGCTGGAGCCGACGACGCCCAACGAGCCATTGCCCGTGAGGTTGATGCTGTGGCCGTTGCCGATGGTGACGGCGACGCTGCCGGCCGCGCCGGTCGCTTCGCCGAACACGCCGGCGGCGCCGTCGGCGTCACCGCCCGCGCCGTCGTCGACGGTCACCGACAGGTTGGTTCCGATAACGATCTCGGTCGATTCGTCGCCGACCGCATCGTCGGCCGCCTGACCGCTGGAGGCGTAGACGCCCACGGCCGTGACGTCGGCGTCGGTGTTGGTGACGACGATGGTCACGCCGTTGCCGAGGGTGGCGGTGGCGTCGTTGGCCGCCGAGATGGTCAGCGAGCCGTAGTCGTCCGGATCGATGGTGACGCCGGCGCCGATGACGGTGACCGCCGCGCCCGTTCCGGCGTTGGTCGAGGCCACGCCGACGTTGCCGGCAGTGATGATCGAGCCGTCGCCGACGGTGACGGTGACGGTGTCGGCGTTCGCCGCGCCGCCGATGTTGCCCGAGACGCCGGTCGCGCCGGCCACCATCGTGCCCTGGTAGGAGACGTTGACCGCCCCCGCCGTGCCGAGGTTGCTGCCGCTGACGCCCGTGCCCAGGGTGTTGATGTTGTTCACCGCGACCACGTTGATCGCGCCGGAGCCGGCGTTGATGACGGCGTTGATACCGCCGAGCGCCGTCGGGTCGAGGGTCGAACCGATGTTGCCGGTGTAGTCGACGTTGATGGCGCCGCCCTGGCTCTGGGCGTTGATGCCGAAGCCGTTGCTGGCATCGATGACGGCCGAACCGTCAATGTCGATCGCCCCGCCGAGCGAGGTGGAGGCGTCGATGCCGTCACCGCCGGTCGAGGTGACCGTGCCGATGGCGAAGACCTGGGCCAGACCCGTCTGCGAGCTGACGTTGATGGCGTCGCCGGCCGTGCCGGTGACATTGTTGGAAGAGACGAAGGCCGTGCCGCCGACCGACGAGACGACGATGCCGCTCGTGCCGCTGACGCCGCCGCCGACGTTGAAGACCAGGGCGGCCGAACCGGCGGCCGTGGTCGAGGCGTTGATGCCAACCCCGCCGGTGGCGCTGATGGTGGCGCCGGCATTGTTGTTGACCTGGACGGAGGAGCCGGTCGAGGTGACCTGGACGCCGTCGCCGCCGGTGGCGACGATGGCGCCGAAGTTGTCGACCGCGCCTCCGCCGTTGGCGGTGCTGACGCTGATGCCGTCGCCGGCCGTGCCGGTAACCGTCGCGCCGACCCCGACAGTGACGAAGGAGCTGGCTGTGCCGGTCGCGGTCGTGCTGATACCGACGACGCCGGTGACGTTGGCCGTGGTGTCGACGGTCTGGTTACCGGCGCCGGAGACGACGATACCGGTCGTGCCGGCGACGATCACCGCGTTGTTGTTGACATCGACCACACCGTCGCTGCTGGCCGTGATGCCGGTCGCGCCGGCATTGATCGTGCCGCCCGAGCTGTTGATGGTGACCAGACCACTGGTGCTGACGGCCTCGATGCCGTCCGCGCCGGCATTGATCGCGCCGGTGGTGCCGACGGTGATGGCGCCCGAGTCGGAGAGCGCATTGATACCGTCGCCCAGGGTGCTGGTGATGGCGCCGGTGTTGACCACTTGCGCGTTGCCCGTGCCGGTCGATTCAACGTCGATGCCGTTGTTGACCGAGCCGATGACGGCGCTGTTGTTCACCGAAACCAGGCCATCGGCCGCTTCAGCGCCGATGCCGGTCTCGCTGGAGGTGATCTGGCCGGTGTTGACGACGGTGACGTTACCGGCGCCGCCGGTGCCGGCAAAGATGCCGGCCGCGCCAAGCGTGCCGTTGTCGACGTCGATCGTGCTGGCCGACTGGACGAACAGGTTGCCGGAGGTCGAAAGGGCGCCGATGCCGGCCGAGCCCGGGAAGTTTCCGGCCGTGTCGGTGTTGTCGATGGCGGCGACCGTGATCGTCCCCGTGCCGGTGATGATGGTGACATCACCGCCGACGCTGAAGCCGACGACGCCCACCGAGCTGTTGCCCGTGAGGTCGATGCTGTGGCCGTTGCCGATGGTGACGGCGACGCTGCCGGCCGCGCCGGTCGCTTCGCCGAACACGCCGGCGGCGCCGTCGGCGTCACCGGCCGCGCCGTCGTCGATGGTCACCGACAGGTTGGTTCCGATAGCGATCTCGGCCGATTCGTCGCCGACCGCATCATCGGCCGCCTGGCCGCTGGAGACATAGACGCCCACGGCCGTGGCGTCGGCGTCGGTGTTGGTGACGACGACGGACACGCCGTTGCCGAGCGTGGCGGTGGCGTCATTGACCGCCGAGGTGGTGATCGAGCCGTAGTCGTCCGGATCGATGGTGACGCCGGCCCCGATGATGGTGACCGCCGCGCCCGTTCCGGCGTTGGTCGAGGCCACGCCGACGTTGCCGGCAGTGATGATCGAGCCGTCGCCGACGGTGACGGTGACGGTGTCGGCGTTCGCCGCGCCGC
>JBILYE010000346.1:0-2822 GCA_044377925.1 Caulobacter sp.
CCTGCCGATCGAGGTGATGGCCGAGCGCGGCCGCGAGACCCTGCGCCACGGCCCGATGAAGCCGGTCGGCCTGACCAACCCGCGCGACCCGCTGGTCAAGGCGCACGCCATCGTCCAGCTGCGGCAGGACAATGCGCTGGGCACCCTGTGGAACATGGTGGGCTTCCAGACCAAGCTGAAGCACGGGGCCCAGGCCGATGTGTTCCGGATGATCCCGGGGCTGAAGGACGCCCAGTTCGCGCGACTGGGCGGCCTGCACCGCAACACCTTCCTCAACAGCCCGCGCCTGCTGGATGAGCAGCTGCGCCTGCGGGCCGACAGGCGCCTGCGCTTCGCCGGCCAGGTGACCGGCGTCGAGGGCTATGTCGAAAGCGCCGCCATCGGCCTGCTGACCGGTCGTCTCGCCGCCGCCGAGCGGCTGGGCGCGCCGCTGGCGACGCCGCCGGAAACCACGGCGCTGGGCGCCCTGGCCGCCCATATCACCGGCGGCCATCTGGTCGAGGGCAAGGGCAGCTTCCAGCCGATGAACATCAACTACGGCCTGCTACCACCCATGGAGGCCCCGAAGAAGGACGCCTCGGGCGAGAAGATCCCGATGAAGGAGCGTGGCCGGGCCAAGAAGCAGCTGATGAGCCAGCGGGCGCTGGACGACCTGGACGGCTGGCTGGGCGCGCGGGCGATGGCGGCGGAGTAGCGCTGGAATCCTCTTCCGGGCGGGTCTAGGTTCCGCGGCAATCAAAACGCCTACCGGGGAATTCCCAGCATGAAGACCGCTTTCCGCCTGGTCGCCGGCGCCGCGCTCGCCGCCGTCATGGTCGCCACCATCGGCTACGGCGCCGCCGCCGAAGCCCGCCCCTTCACGCCCAAGGACATGGTCACCCTCGACCGGGTCAGCGACCCGCGCGTGTCGCCCGACGGTCGCTGGGTCGTCTACAATCTGCGGACCCTCGACTGGGACGCCAACCGCGCCGCGATGAGCCTGTGGCTGATCGACCTGAAGGCCAGGGACGGCAAGCCGGTGCGCCTCGGCGCCTCGGACGGCGGCGCGACCTCGCCGCGCTGGTCCGCCGACAGCAAGGCCATCTACTTCGCCTCCAGCCGCGCCGGCGGCGTCAGCCAGGTGTTCAAGGTTGAGGTGGCGACCGGCGCCCTGACCCAGGTCACCGACCTGCCGCTCGACGTCGGATCGTTCGCGGTGTCGCCGGACGACAAGACGGTGGTGGTGTCGCTGAGCGTCGACAAGGACTGCCCGGAAATCCTCTGCAAGAGGAAACTTGCGGCAGACCTGACGCCGAAGTCGAACGGCGTGGTCTACGACCGGCTGTTCATCCGCCACTGGGACGCCTGGGCCGACGGCAAGAACAACAGTCTGTTCGCGCTTTCGATCGGGGCCGATGGCAAGGCCGCCCCGGCCCGGCAGGCGACCCATCTGATGCGCGGCGTCGACGGCGACGCCCCCTCCAAGCCGTTCGGCGACGACAGCGAGTTCACCTTCACGCCCGACTCGAAGTCGGTCGTCTACAGCGTCCGGATCGCCGGCAGGACCGAGGCCTGGTCGACCAACTTCGACCTCTGGCAGGTTCCGCTGAGCGGCGAAGGCGCGGTCAACCTGACCGAGGCCAACAAGGCCTGGGACACCGGCGCGGTCTTCTCGCCCGACGGCAAGACGATGGCCTACCGGGCCATGAAGCGGGCCGGCTTCGAGGCCGACCGCTGGCAGATCGTCCTGCGGGATGTGGCGTCCGGCAAGACCCGTGAGCTGGCTGCCGACTGGGACCGCTCGGCCGACAGCCTGGCCTGGTCGCCCGATGGCAGGACGCTCTACGTCGTCGCCCAGGACATCGGCCAGACGCGGCTGTTCGGCATCGACGTGAAGACCGGCAAGGTCACGGCCCGGACCGGCCCCGGCCACGTCAGCGCTGTCAGCCTGACCCCCACCGGCGCGGTCTATGCCCAGGATCAGCTTGATGCGCCGGCCCAGCTCTGGGTGCAGGACTTCAAGGCGAAGGCCATGCCGCGTCCGATCACTGATGTGAACGCCGAGCGGCTCAAGGACGTCGACTGGGGCGACTACGAGCAGTTCGAGTTCGCCGGCTGGAACAACGAGACGGTGCGCGGCTATCTGGTGAAGCCGATCAACTTCGATCCCTCGAAGAAGTACCCGGTCGCCTTCCTGATCCATGGCGGTCCGCAGGGCAGCTTCGGCAACCTCTTCCACTACCGCTGGAACGCCCAGACCTATGCGTCGCGCGGCTACGCCGTGGTGATGATCGATTTCCACGGCTCGACCGGCTACGGCCAGGGCTTCACCGACTCCATCAGCCAGCACTGGGGCGACCGGCCGCTGGAGGACCTGCAGAAGGGCTGGAGCCACGCCCTCGGCAAGTACAGCTTCCTCGACGGCGACCGGGCCTGCGCGCTCGGCGGCAGCTACGGCGGCTTCATGGTCAACTGGATCGCCGGCAACTGGGCAAAGCCCTGGAAGTGCCTGGTCAACCACGACGGCATCTTCGACACCCGCTTCATGGGCTATTCGACCGAAGAGCTGTGGTTCACCGAGTGGGAGAACGGCGGCACGCCCTATGAGCCGAACACCACCTACGACAGGTTCAACCCGTCCAACCACGTGAAGGACTGGAACACCCCGATGCTGGTGATCCACGGCGGCAAGGACTACCGCGTCCCGCCGGAAGAGGGCATCGCCACCTTCACGGCCCTGCAGCGCCGGGGCGTGCCGAGCAAGTTCCTCTACTTCCCGGAGGAGAACCACTGGGTGCTGAAGGCGCAGAACTCGGTGCAGTGGCACGACGAGGTGCTGGGCT
>JBILYE010000002.1:0-40828 GCA_044377925.1 Caulobacter sp.
CTCCGACAGGCCGTCGGCCCAGACCCTGGCGTCGCGCACCAGGGCCCCGCGCGGGGTCAGCACATTGTGCATCGTCGCATTGGCGTTTTCGGCCATGCACAGCACCCGAAACTGCGGCAGGTAGATGTTCATCTCGGCCGGCGCCTCGGTGCCGGGTGTGAACTGGAATTCCAGCTCGACGCCATCGACCGTCATCGTCTGGCCGGTGCGGGTGATGATGTCGCGCGGGGCGATCAGGGTCACCGTGCCCTTGGCCACGGCCAGACCGATGCCGGAACTCATCTGCCCTTCCGGCCCGGGCGTCAGGTTATGCCCGAACTGGAAGCTGGCCCGCCGGCTCATGGCCGTGCCGGCGATGACGTTCTCCGACACCGCCTCCTCAAGGAAGCCCTGCGGAGCGATCACCCGCACGTCGCCGGGGCCCGTGCCCACATCCTTCTCGTCGATGACCCCGCGCACGCCGCCGAAGTGGTCGGCATGGCTGTGGGTGTAGATGACCCCCACCACCTTGCGGGCCCCGAGTTTGTCATTGACCAGGTCGAGCGCGGCCTTCGCCGTCTCGGTCGTGGTCAGCGGGTCGATGATGATCCAGCCGGTGTCACCCTGGATAAAGGTGATGTTGGCGACATCGAAGCCGCGCACCTGCCAGATGCGGTCCGAGACCTTGAACAGGCCATGGATCGCCAGCAGCTGGGTCTGCCGCCAGAGGCTGGGGTTCACACTGGCCGGCGCATCGCCCTTGACGAAATCGTAGGCCGCCAGGTCCCAGGCGACGCCGCCGTCGGCGCGCTTGATCAGCGGATCAGTCCGGCTGGCGACAAAGCCGCGCCGGGCAAAGTCGAAGTCCTGGTCATCGGCGAAGGGAAGCTGGGCCTTGAGCCTGGCCTGGGCCGCCACCGTAGCTGGCGTGGGCTTCTCCGCCGCCTGCGCGCCGCCGGCCAGCATGGCCCCGATGAGAATAACCGCTCCGAACCGCATACGCCCCTCCTCCATTTTTCAGGAAGACTAGGCGCACCGCACGGCAACAATGTTACTTCAGTGGCAATTCAATCTTGTCGGACGGCGGCCAGTCCTGAGCCCCATGGGCAGTGCGCCTTTTTCACGAAGCCGCGCCTCAATGGCTTCAACAACCTCGTCCTGCGAAAATGTCCGCCCGGCTTCGATATCGTCGATGCCTTCCTGAACGGCCCCAATCCAGGCGTCGCTCCCGCCGTAGATCTGCATCTCCGCTGCATTGACCATGAAGACTTCCAGCGAAACCTGCTGCCGGGCCGCCTCGGCCTCCAGCCGCGCCTTCTGCTCTTCGGTCAGTTCGATGGTGACATGAACGGTCATGCCCGGAGCCTAACTCAGGACTCGTCCTGGTCCAACGCCGCCTGCTCCGCCTCATGCTTCTTCAGCCAGCGGCGGGCGTAGAGGCCGATGCCGATCCAGACCGCCACCACGACGGCGATCGTCAGGTAGTGCCAGACGTTGCCCTCGCCCTTCAAACTCTGGACCAGCGAATTGCCGGCGAACGCCGTCAGCACGATCTTGGGAATGATCCCCAGCGCCGTGCCGGCCGCGAAATCCCGCTGGCGCATCGGGGTCACACCCGCCGCCATATTGACGACGATGAAGGGCGCCGAGGGCACCAGCCGCACAACTAGACTGGCCAGGAAACCGTTCTCGCCGATCAGCCGCATGAAGCTGTTGACCCCCTTGCCGCCCACGTCACGCAGCAAGCGGCCACCGAACATCCGCCCCAGCCAGAAGCCGACCTGCGCCGACACCAGGGTTCCGATCCAGCTGTAGGTCATGCCCAGCCACGGCCCGAAGGCGACCACGGCGGCGGCGATCAGCACGATCTGCGGCACGCCCAGGAACGCCAGCACCGCAAAGGCCCCGACCGCCACCGGCAGGCCCCAGAACCCGTGCACAGAGCCCAGCCAGCCTTCAACGGTCGCCTCGCCGTCCAGCCCCATCAGCGGCGCCCCGAACAGGAACACCAGCCCGACGCCGCCGAACAGCACGAAGCTCACCGCGACCGAGCGCCAGGCTTTGGCGTCCATGTTGAGGAGGAAGTTTAGAAAGGCCTTCATGCGATCGAAGGCCTCGCCGATTGCCGCGATGGGGTCAAGGGCAGGTTGCGCGACGGCGCCCTGACCGACGAGAAGACCACCGCCGTCTTCGGCGCCCACCTGAACGCCTTTGTCGACGAGGTCCGCCGGCTCAGGGGCTGAGGGGGCGGCTGACGACCTCTCCACGAAAACTGCACCGCCTGATCGGTTGCGGCGCAGCACCCCCGAGCGTAAGACCCCCGCAATCCTGAAAACCAGACCTCCAGGGGAGTCTCTACCGATGTCGCTCGAATCCGCCGCTCTGGCCCGCGTCAAGCCGTCCGCCACCATCGCGGTCACGGCGAAAGCCCGCCTGCTGCAGCGCGAAGGTCGCAACGTCATCGGCCTGGGCGCCGGCGAGCCCGACTTCGACACCCCCGACAACATCAAGCAGGCGGCCATCGCCGCCATCAACGCCGGCAAGACCAAGTACACCGACGTCGACGGCATCCCGGAACTGAAGGAAGCCATCTGCGCCAAGTTCGCCCGCGAAAACGGCCTGACCTACAAGCCGTCCCAGGTGAACGTCTCGCCGGGCGGCAAGCCGGTCATCTACAACGCCTTCGTCGCCACCCTGAACCCGGGCGACGAGGTCATCATCCCCACGCCCTACTGGGTCAGCTACCCGGACATGGTCTACCTGGCCGGCGGCGAGCCGCGCTTTGTCCAGACCAGCGCCGCCACCAACTTCAAGGTCGAGCCGGCCGCCCTCGAGGCCGCCATCACCCCGCGCACCCGCTGGGTGCTGCTGAACAGCCCGTCCAACCCGTCGGGCGCCGCCTATACCCGCGCCGAACTGGGGGCCATCGGCGAGGTCCTGCTGCGCCACCCGCACGTCTGGATCCTGACCGACGACATGTACGAGCACCTGGTGTTCGACGACTTCGAGTTCACCACCATCGCCCAGGTGGTGCCGGAGCTCTACGACCGCACCCTGACCATGAACGGCGTCTCCAAGGCCTACAGCATGACCGGCTGGCGCATCGGTTACGCCGCCGGGCCCGAGCCGCTGATCAAGCTGATGGGCAAGGTGATGAGCCAGTCGACCTCCAACCCCTGCTCGATCTCGCAATGGGCGGCGGTCGAGGCCCTGAACGGCCCGCAGGACTTCATCAAGCCGAACGCCAGACTCTTCCAGGAACGCCGCGACCTCGTCGTCTCCATGCTCAACCAGGCCAGCGGCATGCACTGCCCGACCCCGGAAGGCGCCTTCTACGTCTACCCGTCGGTGGCCGAGCTGATCGGCAAGACCGCCCCCACCGGCAAGGTCATCACCGACGACGAAGCCTTCGCCAGCGAACTGCTGGAGTCCGAGGGGGTGGCGGTGGTGCATGGCGCGGCGTTTGGCCTCTCGCCGCACTTCCGGATCAGCTACGCGACCTCGAACGCGGTGCTGGAGGAAGCCTGCAGCCGCATCCAGCGCTTCTGCGCGGCTGTCCGCTAGAGACCACTTACGCTTTAGTAAGTCTGCACGATCTACGCCTCTCTGCGCACCATTTT
This sequence comes from Caulobacter sp., assembly GCA_044377925.1. Classification (GTDB taxonomy): domain Bacteria; phylum Pseudomonadota; class Alphaproteobacteria; order Caulobacterales; family Caulobacteraceae; genus Caulobacter. Next base: position 3,600 of record JBILYE010000002.1, read on the forward strand.
GGGGATCGTTGTTCCGCGAATCGTCATCTATTCGCATTACGACGTTCACTCGACATAATCGCAGAGGTCGATCGCCATGCCGTTTGCTGCCGTCGTTGCCCTGACCTCGCTTCCCAGATCACCGGTGAGGCCGCGTCCAACTACGCCGGTCAGTCGATCGCCAACGTCGGCGACATCAACGGCGACGGCATCGACGATTTCGCCATCGGCGCCACCGGCGTCGGCGGCGCCAGCCAGGGCGCGGTCTATATCGTCTTCGGCTCGGCCTCGGGCTACCCGGCGGCCTTCAACCTCAGCACCCTCGACGGGACCAACGGCTTCCAGGTCAACGGCGGCGAATACGCCCAGGACTTCGTCGGCGTCTCCGTCGCCGGCGCCGGCGACGTCAACAACGACGGCATCGACGATCTGATCATCGGCGCCTCGGGCGCAGATCCCGACGGCGGCGGCTCCGGCGCGGCCTATGTCCTGTTCGGCAAGAACGTCGCCGTCGACGGCGCCTTCGCCAGCGACATCGCCACCAGCAGCCTGAACGGCGCGACCGGCTTCCAGATCAGCGGCGCCAACGGCGGTGATAGCCTCGGCTTTGCGGTTGCCATGGGCGACTTCAACGGCGACGGCATCGAGGACCTGTTGGTCGGGGCCAACCAGGCCGACAGCTACCGCGGCGCCGGCTACGTGATCTTCGGCCAGGACACAGGCGTCAATGGCGCCTTCGCCGGCAATATCGACGTGGCCACCCTCGACGGGACCAACGGCTTCAAGATGCCGGCCGTCAACATCTACGACTACGCGGGCACCTCGGTGACCAACGCCGGCGACATCAACGGCGACGGCATCGACGACATCGCCATCGGCGCCATCGGCGCCGATCCCAACGGCTCCAACTCCGGCGCCGTCTACATCGTCTATGGCAAGAGCACGGCCTTCACCGCCACCGTCAGCCTCAGCGGCCTGAACGGAACAGACGGATTCCGCATCGCCGGTATCGCGGCCGGCGACCAGAGCGGCATCAGCGTCACGGGCAGGGGCGACTACAACGACGACGGTGTCGACGACCTCGTCATCGGCGCCAACGGCCTGACCAACAACGGCGGGGTCTTCATCGTCTTCGGCCGCAACACCGCCGTCGCCGGCAATTTCGCCAGCACCCTCAACCTCACCACCCTCGACGGGACCAACGGCGTCCGGATCGACGGCGAGGCGTCGGGCGACAACCTCGGCATCCGGGTCTCGAACCTGGGCGACGTCAACGGCGACGGCATCGACGACTTCATCGTCGGCGCCACCGGCAAGGACGACGGCGGCTCCAACGCCGGCGCCGCCTACGTTGTTTTCGGCAAGAGCACCTGGGGCGCCACAGAGCTCCTCTCCGGCCTGGACGGGACCAACGGCTTCCAGATCAACGGCGAGGCCGCCGGCGACAACCTCAGCCGCGTCGCGGGAATGGGCGACTGGAACAACGACGGCGCGATGGACATCCTGCTCAGCACGTCCTTCCACGACGCGGGCGGCAACAACTCAGGCGCGGCCTGGATCATCTGGGGTGAGGTCGGCGGCCCGGCCTTCGTCGGCACGGCCGGCAACGACGACCTCAGCGGCACCGTGGGCGCCGACACCGCCGACGGCGGCGCCGGCAACGACATCCTGCGTGGCCTGGCCGGCGACGACACCCTCAACGGCGGCGACCTCTCCGACCAGCTGTTCGGCGGCGATGACGATGACATTCTCGGCGGGGATACCGGCGGCGACCTCCTCTACGGCGAGGCCGGTACGGACACCCTCAACGGCGGCGACGGCGCCGACAAGCTGTTCGGCGGCACGGGGAACGACCAGCTGAACGGAGGCACGGGCAACGACCGCATGGACGGCGGCGCCGACGTCGACACCGTCAACGGCGGCGCGGGCAACGACTACCTCGACGGCGGCGCCGGCGCGGACGTCATGTCAGGCGGAACCGAGAACGACATCTACATCGTCGACGACGCCGGCGATCAGACCCTCGAGAACGTCGGCGAAGGTTACGACATCGTCCGCACCGCCCTCGACGGCTGGGTCCTGAGCGCCAATGTCGAAGCCCTCGAACTGCAAGGCTCCGCCGACATCGACGGCAGCGGCAACGCCACGACCAACAACCTGCAGGGCAACAGCGGGTCCAACACCCTGTCCGGCCTCGCGGGCGTCGATACCATCAACGGCAACGACGGCGACGACTTCATCATCGGCGGCCAGGGCAACGACCTGCTGCGCGGGGGCCTCGGCGCCGACACCTTCGTGGTCGGCCATGCCTTCGGCCCGACCCTGGAAACAGACCAGATCTATGACTTCAGCGACGCTGAAGGCGACATCATGGACTTCTCCGGCGCCTTCGTCGGGACGCTCAGCATCGTCGGCGGCTTCAGCAAGACGGCCGGCGAGATGACCCTGACTTTCGCCGGCGGCGTCACCACCGTTCGCCTGGACACCAACGGCGACGGCAAGACGGACTACCAGGTCAAGATCAACGGCGACGTCACCAACGTTACCGGCAACTGGCTGCTTTAGCGACTACTGCAGCGCCGGCAGTCCGTACCGCGCGTCGCATGCCCGAAGCTCCGCGAACAGCGGTTCAGCGGGGGCTTTCTTGTCGATCATGATGGCTGTAACTCGCGCTGCGGCGGCCGCCTGAATCTCCTTGCCGACCGTCGGTCCATCCAGCTTGGGGTTGGCTCCCAGGAGCTTCAGTAACGCGCCGTCGGCTCGCTGAAACAGAGCGGTGGCCAAAGGCGGATTGGCCTGATTGCCATAGGACAGAGCCAGGTAAGCGACGGCGCAACTCTTGTCGTTCATCACCGGCAAGGCCGGCGGCGGAGCCGCCTTGGGCGGCGCGGGCTTAGGCGGCGCAGGCTTGGGCGGAGGCGGAGGCGGGCCAACTGGGCCGAGGACCGGCTTCAGCCCAAAGGCCACATCGCAACGGGCGGCGACCCCCAACACCTCGTAGATGTCCTTCGGGGCGCCATCGATGCTGCCCTTCAGGATGATCATTTCGAAATTCTGGCTGTACAGCGTCCACATATCGACTTCGGCCGGACTGATGGACCGGGTCAGTTCCGGCGAGACGGCCCGGGCGGCGAAGTCGATCTTCTCGAAATTAGGCGTCGCCTTGGCTGCGGGCGACAGGATCAGCAACGACTCTTTCTGCTTGGCGATCGCATCGTAGGCGCCTTTGCAGGTTGGCCCGTCCGTCTTCCAGTCATCGGCCGCCGCAGCCTGCGACGCCATCAGCACCAAAGCCGACGCTATCGCGGTGGCAATCCCGTACCGGACCATGACGCCTCTCCTGTTTCTGCCTGTTGTAGGTCAGGACCAGAAGGGCCTGCATCCCCTATTGGGGGGGCGGTCCTTGCTGCTGGAAGCCAAAAGGAGAGGCGGGGCCCGCGGCGCGAGCCGCGAGCCCCGGAAACCGGCTAGTGCGTTTCGCGCCAGGCCGCCTTGGCCCCGTCGGCGGTCAGGCTCAGTTTCACCTTGTCGTCCTCGACATAGTCGACCCAGCTCAGCGGGATCATGTGGTGCTTGAAGCCGCCGGCGATATCCAGCTTGGCCAGTTCGATATCGGTCCCGACCACATGGTCGACCCGGCCGACGTGCTTGTCGTCGGCCCCGATGACTTCCATGGGCTCGCGAATGTTGGAGGCGTCGGTCATTGTGGGGGCTCCTGAAGCGGTGTGGGACCACAACAACGACTGTCGGCGCGGAGGGTTTCAGGCTAGATTTTCCCCATGGCTGACCTGATCAACCTCAACAAGGCCCGCAAGGCAAAGGCGAAAGCGACTGGCAAACAGGCGGCGGTCGAGAACCGCGCGAAATTCGGCCGCACGGGCGCGGATCGCTCGCTGGAGGCGGCGCGCAAGGCCAAGGCCGAACAGACGCTGGACGGCGCGAAGTTGACGGACAAGGAGTAGGCGCGATTAGATCCTCCCCCTTCGGGGGAGGGGGACCGCGCGCAACGCGCGTGGTGGAGGGGGTCCGCACCGGCGGTGCAGCCGCAGACAGGTTTACCCGCCGACGTGCGCGGAAACCCCCTCAGTCAGCGGCTACGCCGCTGCCAGCTCCCCCGGAGGGGGAGCAACCTAAACCCCCAGCTTCGCCTTCAGGATGGCGTTCACCGCCGCCGGATTGGCCTTGCCGGCCATTTCCTTCATCACCTGGCCGACGAACCAGCCGATCGCCTGCGGCTTTTCCTTCACCGCCTCCGCCTGCCCGGGGTTGGCGTCGATCAGCTTCTGCACCACGGCCTCGATGGCCCCGGTGTCGGTGACCTGCACCAGCCCACGCTTCTCGACGATGGCGGCCGGAGCCCCCTCGCCTGCCCACATGTATTCGAACACCTGCTTGGCGATCTTCGAGGAGATGGTTTCCTTCTCGATCAGCTCGACCAGCGCCGCGATATCGGCCGGCGGGATCGGCGAGGCGTCGAACTCCAGCCCATCCGCCGACAGCTTCGCCGCCAGCTCGTTGGTCGTCCAGTTGGCGGTCAGCTTGGCGTTACGCCCCACCGCCGCCGTCTCGAAGAACTTCGCCAGCGCCATGTCGCTGGTCAGCACCCCGGCGTCGTACGGCGTCAGCCCATACTGGCTCTGCAGCCGCGCCTTCTTGGCGTCGGGCAGTTCCGGCAGGCCGGCCTTGATCTCGTCGACCCAGGCCTGCTCGATGACCAGCGGCAACAGGTCGGGATCGGGGAAGTAGCGATAGTCCATCGCCTCTTCCTTCGATCGCATCGAACGGGTCTCGCCCTTCACCGGGTCGAACAGCCGGGTCTCCTGGTCGATCTTGCCGCCGTCCTCGAGGATCTCGATCTGGCGCCGGGCCTCGTACTCGATGGCCTGCTGGATGAACCGGTAGCTGTTGACGTTCTTGATCTCGCAGCGCGTGCCGAGATGCTTGAAGTCGCCACTGGCCCGGAAGGCGTCATAGCCGCCGACCTTGCAGACCGAGACGTTGACGTCGGCCCGCAGGTTGCCCTTTTCCAGGTCGCCGTCACAGGTGCCCAGCGTCACCACGATGGCCCGGATCTTCTTCACATAGGCCGCTGCCTCCGCGGAGGTGCGGAGATGCGGCCGCGAGACGATCTCCATCAGCGCGGTGCCCGACCGGTTCAGGTCGATGAAGGTGGCGTTCGGGTCGAGGTCGTGGATCGACTTGCCGGCGTCCTGCTCCAGGTGCAGCCGCTCGATGCCGACGGTAAAGGTCGAGCCGTCGTCGCGCTCGACCAGGACCTCGCCCTCGCCGACGATCGGATGCTCGAACTGGCTGATCTGATAGCCCTGCGGCAGATCGGGATAGAAGTAGTTCTTGCGGTCGAACCGGCTCTTCAGGTTGATCTGGGCGTTGAGGCCCAGACCCGTCCGCACCGCCTGCTCGACGCAGTGCTTGTTCAGCACCGGCAGCATGCCCGGGAAGGCCGCATCGACGAGCGAAACCTGCTCGTTCGGCCCGGCGCCGAAGCCCACGGCCGCGCCGCTGAACAGCTTGGAGTTCGACGCCACCTGGGCGTGGATCTCCAGACCCATGACGATTTCCCAGTCGCCCGTGCGACCTTTGATCAGTTCGGACTTCTCAACGTTCGACATCGCTCACCTTCCTCCCTCCCCTTTATGGGGAGGGTGGCCCCGAAGGGGCCGGGTGGGGAATGCGAGTGCAATCCCCTCTACGTCGGTGGGGCCCATGACTTCCCCACCCTGGCGGCTACGCCGCCTGTCCCTCCCCATAAAGGGGAGGGATGGCGTTTCACCACCACTTCTCCGCCTTGGACTTGAACCCGGCCGCCTTCTCGATTGCGCCGGCCACCGAGAACACCGTGCCCTCGTCCAGCGCCCGCCCGATCAGCTGCAGCCCCAGCGGCAGACCCTGCGCATCCACGCCAGCCGGAACGCTGATCGACGGCAGGCCAGCCAGGTTGGTCGTCACCGTGAAGACGTCGTTCAGATACATGGCGATCGGATCGGCATTTCGCTCGCCCAGCGCAAAGGCCGCCGACGGCGCCGTCGGGGTCAGCAGCACGTCGCACTGTTCCCACGCCCGGTCGAAGTCCTCGGCGATGCGGCGACGCACCCTCAGGGCCTTCAGGTAATAGGCGTCGTAATAGCCGGCGCTGAGCACATAGGTGCCGATCAGCAGCCGCCGTTTCACTTCCGCGCCAAAGCCTTGCGCCCGGGTGTTCTCGTAGATCTCGGTGAGGTTCCTGCCCTCGGCCCGGAAGCCGTAGCGCATGCCGTCATAGCGGGCGAGGTTCGAGGACGCCTCGGCCGGGGCCACGATGTAATAGGCCGGCAGGGCGTATTTGGTATGCGGCAGCGACACCTCGACGATCTCGCAGCCGGCCTCGCGCAGCCAGGCGATGCCGTCTTCCCACAGCTTCTCGATCTCGGCCGGCATGCCGTCGACCCGGTATTCCCTCGGCACCCCGACCCGCAAGCCCTTCACCGACTTGCCGACAAAGCTCGCGAAATCAGGGGTTTCAACGTCCAGGCTGGTGCTGTCCTTGGCGTCGTGGCCAGCCATGCTGGTCAGCAGGATGGCGGCATCCTCGACCGTCTTGGCGATCGGCCCGGCCTGATCCAGCGAGCTGGCGAACGCCACCACGCCCCAGCGCGAGCAACGCCCGTAGGTCGGCTTGATGCCGACCGTGCCGGTGAAGGCCGCCGGCTGGCGGATCGAACCGCCGGTGTCGGTCGCCGTGGCGCCCAGGCACAGGTCCGCCGCAACCGCCGCAGCCGAACCGCCGGACGAACCGCCCGGCGTCAGCGACTGGTTGCCGCCGGCCACCTTCCACGGGTTCACAACCGGCCCGAAGGCGCTGGTTTCATTGGACGAGCCCATGGCGAACTCATCCATGTTCAGCTTGCCCAGCATGACCGCGCCGTCGCCGAACAGGTTAGCGGTCACCGTGCTCTCATACGGCGGCTTGAAGTCGCCGAGGATCTTCGAACAGGCCGTGGCCCGCACACCCTCGGTGCAGAACAGGTCCTTGATGCCCAGCGGCGCGCCTTCCAGCGGCCCGGCGGTCCCGGCGGCGATCTTCGCATCCGAGGCGGCCGCCATCTCCAGCGCCTTCTCGGGCGTCTCCAGCACGAAGGCGTTCAGCGAGCGGGCGGCCTCGACGGCGGTGACGTGCGCCTGGGTCAGCTCGACGGCGGAAAACTGTTTGGCCTTAAGGCCTTCCAGAGCGCCCTTCAGGGTGAGTGAGGTCAGGGTCGACATCTATTCCACCACCTTCGGCACGATGAAGAAGCCATCGGCGGTCTTCGGCGCATTGAGCACCACCTTGTCGACACAGGCCCCGTCGGTGACCACATCCTCGCGCAGCGGCAGGGTCATCGCGACCGCCGAGGTCATCGGCTCGACGCCGTCGGTATCGACCTCGTTCAGCTGTTCGATCCACTGCATGATGCCGTTGATCTCCCGGGCCATCGGCTCCAGGGCGTCATCGGGAACAGCAATCCGGGCGAGACGGGCGACTTTGCGCACCGTGGCGGCGTCAACGGCCATTGGCCAAACTCCAGTCGAAGCGAAAGGCGGTGGTTAGCCGCCGCAGGGCTGCTTTGACAAGGATAACCGGGCGAATCTTCGCCATTCCACGCCGATAGTGACCGTTGCGGCGCCGAGGCGTGGTTTGACGCGCCCCCTGCCCGCGCCTACAGCCCGCCCATGGCCATCCTCGACATCCTCGACCTGCCGGCCGCCCTGCCGCAATACGCCCCCATCGTCGGTCTCGACCCGGGCGAGAAGACCATCGGCGTCGCCGTCTCCGACATCACCCGCACGGTCGCCAGCCCGCTCGGCGTCATCCGCCGCGAGAAGTTCACCCAGGACGCCGCCGCCCTGTTCAAGCTCATGGAAAGCCGCGGCGCGCTCGGCATCGTCGTCGGCCTGCCGGTCAACATGGACGGCACCGAGGGCGTCCGCTGCCAGTCGAACCGGGCGCTCGCCCGCAACCTGCTGCGCCTCCGCGACATCCCCATCGCCTTCTGGGACGAGCGCCTGTCAACGGCGGCGGTCACCCGCGTCCTGATCGACGAGCACGACGTGAACCGCAAGAAGCGCGGCCAGGTCGTCGACAAACTCGCCGCCACCTGGATCCTGCAAGGCGCGCTCGAGCGCATGCGGAACGCCTAATGCGTCCTTCGACACGCGGCCTGCGGCCGCTGCTCAGGACGACGATCCTGGGTGGATTGCACTGTTGTTCGTCATCCTGAGTAGCCCGCACAGCGGGCGTGTCGAAGGACGCACCTAAGCCACCTTCACCATCCGCTTGCCGACATTCTCCCCGGCCAGCAGCCCGATCAGCGCCCCCGGCAGGCTCTCCAGCCCCTCCAGCACATCCTCCTGCACCTTCAGCTGGCCGCTCTTCACCCAGGCCTGCAGGTCCGCCATCGCCTGGTCGTTGCGGTCCGCGAAATCGCTGACGATGAAGCCGCGCATGACCAGCCGCTTGGTGACGATCAGCCCCGGCACGCCGCGCGGGCCGAACGGCGCGGCATTCTCGTACTGCGACACCGCCCCGCAGCAGGCGATCCGGCCGTGGATGTTCATCTGGAACAGACAGGCCTCGAGGATCTCGCCGCCGGTGTTGTCGAAATAGACGTCGATGCCGCCCGGCGCCGCCTTCTTCAGATCCTTGAACAGGTTGCCGCCCTTGTAGTCGACCGCCTCGTCGAACCCGAACTCGTCCTTCAGCATCTGGCACTTGGCCGCCCCGCCGGCGATGCCGACCACCCGGCAGCCCTTGATCTTGGCGATCTGCCCGACGAACAGCCCGACCGAGCCGGCCGCCGCCGAGACCACCACCGTCTCCCCGGCCTTCGGCAGCCCACATTCCAGCAGCCCGAAGTAGGCCGTCAGCCCGGCCACGCCGTAGACGCTGATCAGATGGGTCAGGGGCTCGACGTGCGGCAGCCTGACCAGGTTCTTGGCCGGCAGCACCGCATACTCCTGCCAACCGGTGTCGGCGAACACCCGGTCCCCGGCCTTCAGGTTATCGGCCTTCGACTCCACCACCTCGGCCAGCGCGCCACCGGCCATCACATCGCCGGCCTGCAGGGCCGAGCGATAGGTCGCGCCCTGCATCCAGGCCCGGTTGGCGGCGTCCAGGCTCACATACCGCACCTTCAAAAGCACCTCGCCCTCACCCGGCGATCCGACCGTCCCCTCGGCCTGACGAAAGTGAGTCGGCTCCAGCTTGCCCTTGGGCAGGTCGGCGAGGACGATCTGGCGGTTGGCGGTCATGGCGATGCTCCCTGAATTTTCACCAGATTGGCGCCCGCCGCCGGCGAAGAGAACCCCCGGTGAATATGTCTAGACATATCCATTCCGGGCGCCTCCATCCGCCCCCCGATTTTACGGCGCAAACCTGCGGCGCGTGCGGCGCCTTTCAGCCTCGTCTGTAGCCCCGAGCGGCCTCGTCCCGACCTACATTCACTGACAATCGACCTACGCCGGACCTACGCCCGGACCTACATTTGCACAGCCTCGGCCCACGGCCCGACCTACAGTTTTCCCAATACTTTCCGCACCCTCCCCGCCCTTTTTCACCTTCACCCCCGAAGGCCGGGTTATAATGGTAGCCCGCTTCGATAGCCGGACCCGCCGGAATCCCCTTACAGCAGCGCCATGAGCGCAATCCTCCTCGGCGTCCTGCCCGTCTTCGCCATGATCGCGCTCGGCTGGGGGCTGCGCGCCAGCAAGTTCATTCCCGAAGAGCATTGGCCCGCCATCGAGCGGATCACCTACTTCGTCTTCTACCCGGGCTTCCTGATGCCCGCCGTCTGGAGGGCCGACTTCTCGGCCCTCTCCGCCGGCCCACTGGCCATCGGCACGATCGGCTCCATCGTCGTGGTCGCCGCCGTCGTCCTGCTGGCCAAGCCCCTGCTGCGGATCGAGAACGCCGCCTACACCTCGGTCTTCCAGGGCTGCCTGCGCTGGAACACCTTCGTCTTCCTGCCCCTGGTGGCCGTCGTCTATGGCCAGGAAGGCGCTGGGCTGGGTGCGATGATCATGGGCGCCCTGATCCCGGCCATCAATGTGGTCGCCGTGCTGGTCATGAGCCGCTGGGGCGAGGGTCAGGGCGGCGGCCTCAAGACCGCCCTCAGGGGCCTGGCCCAGAACCCGGTTCTCTGGGGGTGCGGGGTCGGCGCCCTGTTCAATGTGCTCAAGGTCCCGCAGGTCCCGGCGCTGATGAGTTCGCTGGGCCTGCTCTCGGACGCCGCCCTGGCGCTCGGCCTGGTCGTCGCCGGCGCCGGCCTCAACTTCGCCTACCTGCGCCGCCGCCAGTGGCTCATCGCCTCTGTCAGCGTGGTCAAGCTGCTGGTCCTGCCGCTGCTGATGTGGACCTTCACGGGCCTCGCCGGCGGCGATGAAACAGCCCAGGGGATCGCGCTCCTGGTCGGCTCGGCCCCCGGCGCCGCCGCCTCCTACGTCCTCGCCCGCCAGATGGGGGGCGACGCCCCGCTGATGGCCGGCATCGTCGCCTTCACCACGGCCGCCAGCCTGCTGACCATTCCCGCCCTTCTCATCCTCTTCCACCTGCCGTAAGAGGCCCGCTCATGACGGCCAAAGCCCCGGGAATCGACGACCTCCGAAGCAGGACCTTCCCGTTTCCGTTCCGCCATTTCCTGTCGGCGGGCGATCTCAACATCGTTCAGGTCAGCGAACTCCTCGACCTCGCCGACCACTTCGTCGATTTCAATCACCAGGCCTCCAAGAAGCTCGACCTCCTGAAGGGCCGCACGGTGATGAACCTCTTCTTCGAGGCTTCGACCCGCACCCAGTCCAGCTTCGAGATCGCCGCCAAGCGCCTCGGCGCCGACACGGTCAACATGAGCCCGCGCTCCTCGTCGATGACCAAGGGCGAGACCCTGATCGACACCGCCGTCACGCTGAACGCCATGCAGCCGGACATCCTCATCGTCCGGCACGGCAGCAGCGGCGCCGCCGCCCTGCTGGCCCAGAAGGTCGGCTGCAGCGTCGTCAACGCCGGCGACGGCCAGCACGAGCACCCGACCCAGGCCCTGCTCGATGCGCTCGCCATGCGCCGCGCGTTCGGGTCGCTGGCCGGTCTCACCGTGGCCATCTGCGGCGACGTCGCCCACAGCCGGGTGGCCCGCTCGAACGTCGCCATGCTCAGCGTGCTGGGCGCCGAAGTCCGCCTGGTCGGCCCGCCGACCCTCATTCCCGCCGGGGCTGAACACTGGGGCGTCGAGATCCATCACGACATGAAGTCGGGTCTCAAGGGCGTCGATGTGGTGATGATGCTACGGCTGCAGCTGGAGCGGATGCAGGGCGCCCTGGTGCCCTCCACCCGTGAGTACTTCCGCTTCTATGGCCTTGATCGCGAACGACTTTCCTACGCCGCCAGCGGCGCCAAGGTCATGCACCCGGGCCCCATGAACCGCGGCGTCGAGATCGACAGCGACGTCGCCGACGACCCGGCCGTCAGCCTGATCCAGAACCAGGTCGAGATGGGTGTCGCCGCCCGCATGGCCGTCCTGGCCAGCCTCGCCCACCGCCTGGACAACGCCTGATGGCCCGCGCGCAGCAACCCATCGCCTTCCAGAACGCCCGCCTGGTCGATCCGGAAAGCCGCTATGACGGCCCCGGCTCGCTCATCGTCTCCGAAGGCGTCATCGCCGATGTCGCAAAAGGCCGTAGTTTCAATGAGCTGTCGAGCGATGTTCGCGTCATCGACTGCAACGGCGCCCTGCTGGCTCCCGGCCTGATCGACCTGCGCGTCAAGACCGGCGAACCCGGCGCCGAGCCCAAGGAAACCCTCAAGTCCGCCGCCCAGGCCGCCGCCGCCGGCGGGGTGACCTCCATGGTGGTGCAGCCTGATACCGACCCGGCCATCGACGATCCGGCCATGGTCGACTTCATCCTGCGCCGGGCCCGCGACATCGAACTGGTCAACGTCTACCCGGCCGGCGCCGCCACCAAGGGCCTTAAAGGTCAGCACCTGGCCGAGATCGGCCTGATGCGGGACGCCGGCTGCGTCTTCATCACTGATGCCGATCATTCCATTGTCGATTCAAGGGTTTTCCGCCGGATTCTCGCCTACTCCAAGGCCTTCGGCATGCTGGTCGCCCACCGCCCGGCCGACCCCTGGCTGACCGGCGACGCCGGCGCCACCGAGGGCGACTTCGCCGCCCGCCTCGGCATCCCCGCGGCCCCGACCGCCGCCGAGACCATCATGCTCGAGCGCGACCTGGCCCTGGCCGAACTGACCGGCGCCCGCCTGCTGGTCGACCAGATCACCTGCGCCGCCAGCCTCGAAGCCCTGGCGCGCGCCAAGGCCAGGGGCGTGAAGGTCCACGCCTCGGTCTCGATCAACCACCTCAGCTTCAACGAACTGGACATCGGCGACTACCGCACCTTCGCCAAGCTCGACCCGCCCCTGCGCAGCGAGGACGATCGCCAGGCCGTCATCGACGCCCTCGCCGACGGCCTGATCGACGTCGTCGTCTCGGCCCACGCCCCGGCCCCGGCCGAGGACAAGCGCCTCCCCTACGCCGAAGCCGCACCGGGCTCGGTCGGGCTGGAAACCCTGTTGCCGGCCCTGCTGGCCTTCCATCACGACGACCGCATTCCGCTGGTCGACCTGATCCGCTCGGTCACCCTGGCCCCCGCCCAGCTCCTCGGCCTGCAGGCCGGCCGCCTCGCCCCCGGCGCACCGGCCGACCTCGTCCTCTGCGACATGGGCGCTCCGGTCATCGTCGATGCCGACAAGCTCCGCTCCAAATCCAAGAACTCGGCCTTTGATGGCCGCCGCCTCCAGGGCCAGGTTTTGATGACTCTGGTCGACGGCCGAACGGTCTACCGCACCGCCGACTAGGTGCGTCCTTCGACACGCGCCCTGCGGCCGCTACTCAGGATGACGAAGAATTTTGCAGCCCACCCAAGCTCGTCATCCTGAGTAGCCCGCCCATCGGGCGTGTCGAAGGACGCACGGCGCCTCTTGCAGCCCCTAACCAATCCGTCGCATCGTCCCCTCGGGAGGAACAAACATGGAATCCTTGGCCGGCGCCGTCTATCTGACGCTTGGGCTTGTCGTCGTGGGCGGCTACCTGCTGGGCTCGATCCCGTTCGGGCTGCTCAGCGCCCGCATCGCCGGGATCGACATCCGCACCGTCGGCTCGGGCAACATCGGCGCGACCAATGTGCTGCGCACCGGCCGCAAGGATCTCGCCCTGCTGGCCCTGATCGGCGACAGCGGCAAGGGCGCGCTGGCCGTGCTGCTCGCCGGACTGCTCACCACCTGGTCGCCCGCCGCCATGGCGCTCGCCGCCGGCGCCGCCTTCACCGGCCACCTCTTCCCGGTCTGGCTGAAGTTCAAGGGCGGCAAGGGCGTAGCGACCTTCTTCGGCACCATGCTGGCCATCGCCTGGCCGGTCGGCCTGCTGGCCGGCGCCGCCTGGCTGCTGACCGCTTTCCTGTTCCGCATGTCGTCCCTGGCCGGCCTGACAGCCGTCGCCCTGGCCCCCCTCTTCGCCCTGGCCACCGAACAGCCCCACCCGGTTGTGGTCCTCGCCGCCTTCATGGCCGTGCTGGTCTTCATCCGCCACCGCGACAACATCGGCCGCCTGCTCAAGGGCACCGAGCCGAAGATCGGCGCCAAGAAGGACGCACCGCCGACGACCGACGGACCGTCGGGCGAGCAGCCCTAAAAGCCGCATGATTGACGAGGAGCGCCTCGCCTGGCTGCGCCTGGCCCGCACCGAACAGGTCGGCCCGGTCGCTTTCGAAAACCTGCTCGGCCGCTTCGGCTCGGCGCGGGCGGTGATGGAGGCGCTGCCGGATCTGGCCAGCCGGGCTGGACGCAATGGCCCGCTGCGGATTCCGACCCTCGATGACGCCCGGCGCGAGCTGGCGGCCGGCGAGCGGATAGGGGCCAGGCTCCACTGTTCCTGCGAACCGGCCTTCCCCTACCTCCTTGCCGCCCTCGATCCGCCGCCACCGATGATCTGGGTGCTCGGCGACCTCGCCATCGCCAGCCGCCCCACCGTCGCCATCGTCGGGGCCCGCGTCGCATCCGCTGGCGGCCAGAAGTTCGCCCGCGGCCTGGCGTCCCAGCTGGGCGAGGCCGGCGTCACCGTCGTCTCGGGCCTGGCGCGCGGCATCGACGGCGCCGCCCATCTGGGGGCCCTGCCGACCGGAACCATCGCCGTCCTCGGCGGCGGTCCCGACGACATCTACCCACCCGAACACGCTGACCTCCATCGCCAGATCGTCGAACGCGGCGCCGTCGTCTCCGAAAGCCCGCCCGGCTACCGGGCCCAGGCCCGCGACTTCCCGCGCCGCAACCGCATCATCTCCGGCCTCTCCCTGGCCGTCGTCGTCGTCGAGGCCGAACTGCGCTCCGGCTCCCTGATCACCGCCCGGCTTGCCAATGAACAGGGCCGCGAGGTCCTGGCCGTCCCCGGCTCGCCCCTCGATCCCCGCGCCAGGGGGACCAACGACCTGCTGCGCCAGGGCGCCCAGATGTGCGAAACGGTCGACGACGTCCTGACCGCCATCCGCGACATGTCCCTGCGCGAACGCGACCCGCCGGCCTGGAAAGGCGCCGCCGTCAGCGACCGCGACATCGAGCTCCTGCGCGAGCGCCTGGCCGACCTGCTGTCGCCGACGCCCGTGTCGCGGGATGAACTGGTCCGGGCCACCGGCGCGCCGGTCGCGGCCGTGCTGGCCGCCCTCACCGACCTGACCCTGGCCGGCCGTGCCGAGCTGCTGCCCGGTGGCATGGTCACCCAGGGCTGAGGCCGTACCCAAGTTTCAAACTGGCGTTCAAACACCTGTTCGGCCATGATGCCGGCAACAAACCATAAAATGCGGGAGACTTCAGGATGGACGCGCAATCGAACTGGACCGGCTTCGATGCCGACCGCCTGGAACGCATCGGCGAGCATCTCCAGAAGCAGTACATCGACAAGGGCCGCATCGCAGGCTGCCAGATCGCCGTCACCCGCCACGGCCACCCTGCCTACAACGCCGTGTTCGGCAGCATGGACCTTGAGCGCCAGAAGCCGCTCGCCGAGGACACCATCTTCCGCATCTATTCGATGACCAAGCCGATCACCTCGGTCGCCCTGATGACCCTGTTCGAGCGCGGCATGTTCCAGCTCGAGGATCCGGTGCAGCGCTTCTTCCCCGAGTGGAGGAACCAGCGCGTCTGGGTTTCCGGCGAAGGCGAGGACATGGTCACCGCGCCGCTCGACCGCCCGGTCAGCATCCGTGACGTCCTCACCCACATGAGCGGCCTGACCTACGGCGGCGGCCTGCCCGGGGTCGGCATCCAGCATCCGGTCGACAAGGTCTACCGGGCCTTGAAGGTGCGCAGCCTCGGCTCCACCGACAGCCTCTCCGAATTCATGACCAAGCTTTCCCAGGTGCCCTTGCTGTTTCAGCCGGGCACGAAGTGGATGTATTCGCTCGCCACCGACGTCTGCGGCGCCCTGGTCGAGCGGATCAGTGGCGTGCCGTTCGACAAGTACCTGCAGGAGGTCATCTTCGATCCGCTGGGCATGGTCGACACCGCCTTCCACGTCGCGCCTGAAAAGGCCCACCGCTTCGCCTCCAACTACCAGCGCAATGCCGACAAGACGCTGGGCCTGCTCGATGACGCCGGGACCAGCGCCTACCTCAAGCCGGCCGGTTTCCTGTCCGGCGGCGGCGGCCTGACCGGCACCTGCGCCGACTACATGCGCTTCTGCGAAATGCTGCGCCGGGGCGGCGAGCTGGACGGGGTCCGCATCATCGGTCCCCGCACCCTGGACCTGATGACCCGCAACCACCTTCCCGGCGACCAGGATCTGACCGAGATCGCCCTCGGCAGCTTCTCCGAAACCGCCAACAGCGGCGTCGGGTTTGGTTTGGGCTTCGCCAGCACCATGGACGTGGTCAGCACCGGCACGCTTGGCGAAGGCGACTTCTACTGGGGCGGCGCCGCCTCGACCATCTTCTGGGTCGACCCGCACGAAGAGCTCAGCGTCGTCTTCATGACCCAGCTGATGCCCTCGGGCAGCTTCAACTTCCGCGGCCAGCTGAAGAACATCATCTACGCGGCGATGGTGGACTAGCTCTTCGGCGGTTCGGTCACCGGCTGGGCCTCGGCCCAGTCGCCCGGCCGTTCTTCCCGCACCCAGCGCCATCCATCGGCGCCGCCATGGTTTCCTTTGGGATCAACGCGGCTGGCGCTGGCGGCGGCGATCAGGCCGGCGCGGCCCTTGGCGGCGCAACCGCCCTCCTCGACCACCACGCCGGGATAGGGCTCCAGCGTCTGGCGGCGCGGCTTGCCGCCTTCCGTCTTCGTCCCATCCGGCGGCGGCGGTCCGCACTTCAGCCGCCAGGTCCGCAGGGCGATCATCCGGCCGCTCTCATCCAGTCGGACGCCGTCGACGCCAAAGTAGCTATAGTAGCCATCAGCACCGGGATCGCTTGGGCCCGTCTGGGCGACCTGGAAGTCCGGAGCAACGCCGACCCTCATGGCTTTCAGCAAGGCAGGATCATTCTCGACCGCCTCATCCGGGTGAGCGGCGCGACCGCGACGGACGATCAGGGCCTCATCACAGTCCCAGGCCGGGAGGTCGAGCGCGGCGTCGGCGGAGCAGCCGTCCCCGGCCCAGACCCCGTCCCGCGCCGGCGGAAGGGCGTCACGGTCGGCCGCAAACAGCACCGGCGTCCTGGTGGTCAGAACATCGTCGTTGCAGGCGGTCAGGCCCACGGTGGCGAGCAACAGAGCAGCGGATAACAGTCTCATCACGATCTCCTCACGCGTCCGTGAACACTGCGTGAGAGTCGCGTGATTGTCCAGCCAGCTTATTTGTCGCCGTCACGCACCCATCGGCTCTCCTCGTCGTCGGCCCCAGCCTCCTTGAAGCTTTCCGACAGGGCCGCAGCCCTGATCAATGCCGCCTTGTTTTCCGGTGCGCAGCCGGAGAGCGCGTCGTCCATGATCAACCCCGGCGAGGGTTCCAGGGTGCCGTACCGCGAGCTGCCGTCCGGCTTCTTGGCGTCCTTGGGCGGTGGTGGTCCGCACTGAACCATCCAGCCGGTGTAGCCGGTGATACGTCCCTGCTTGTCGGTCCTTGTGGGGCGCAGCCCGAGATAGAGGTAGAGGGCTGCGGGCTTGCCGTTTTCGGCCTTCTTCTCCTCATCCTCGAGGCGGACCTGCATCACACGCGGGTCGCCGGAGGCCAGGACGAAGGGCAGGTTGAATTTTTCGCCCTTCTCGGTGACGCCGGTCATCGCGTTGTTCTTGATGACGATCCAGCGGGCGCACTCGGGCCAGGCCGTCGCCGGCTTCTTGCTGTTGAACTTGCAGCCCTTGTCTGCACTGACCCAGAGCCCCGACCGCAACGCCGGCGTGCCCTGATCCTCGGCCAGGAAGGTCGGCTCGGTGGTGACCACCATGTTGCAGGCCGACAGAGAGGCGGCCAGACCCGCCGCCGCCAGCGCTTTCAGCGCAATCCGATGCCACATGCCTAATCCCCCTTCGAAGCCTATTAAGCATTATCCGCCATTGCTCGGCTGTCTACGAGGAGAGTCGCCCGTGCCCATGCCTGTCGAAGAACTGGAACGCCGCCTGACGCAGGCCTTCCCGGATTCGGAAATCACCATCACCGACCTGGCCGGCGACGGCGACCACTACAAGGCCCGTATCGTTTCCCCCGCCTTCGCCGGCCTGCCGCGGGTGCGTCAGCACCAGCTGGTCAACAAGGCGCTCGCCGACGTTCTCGGGACCGTGCTTCACGCCCTCGCCCTCGAAACCGCAGCCCCTTAAGGACGCCATGCGCTACAGACCCTTCGGCGCCACCTACGGAATGGCCGTCTCGGTGGTCACCTTGCTGCTCGACGACACCAGCCGCAAGTCGGCCCGCGACTGGCGTGAGCTGATCGAATCGGCGATGGGCGCCGGCATCAACGCCTTCATGATCGACGGCCACAGCGAATCCCTGCTGGACGGCCTGGCCCAGGCCATCGCCGCCATCGAGCGGCGCCTGATCTTCCTGGCCTGGCGCGCGCCGACGATCGGCGCCCTGGACCACACCACCGGCATGATGCTGCGACGGCTGGACACCGACTACCTCGATCTGCTGGTCGTCGAGGACCTGGAGCAGATCGAGTTCGCCCGCTCGGTCAAGCATAGCCGCGCCGCCCGCCAGGCTGGCATCTCGGGTTCGGGAGAGATTCTCGACCTGGCGCTGAAGCGCGAAGGCGTCGATTGCCTGATCGCCCCATACAGCCTTACCTCCATGGGTATGGAGAGGGTTCGCCTGAAGACCGCGTCGGAACGCAACATTCCGGTGATCGCCCGCGATGTCTGCCCCGCTGAACTGACCGGCGCGGACACTCCAGGCCTCATTCCCAAGGGCTGGTTCAGGAAGAAGCCGAAGATCACCACCCGCAGCCCCTATCACTTCCTCGAAGACACCCACGGCTGGACCGGTGAGGAGATCTGCCTGGCCTACGCCCTGTTCGAGCCGGCCGTGACCAGTGTGCAGATGCACGCCGACAGCCTCGAGCGCCTGACCCGGCTGGCGGCCGTTCCGGAGCGCGAGCTGCCCACCGGCGTCGCCGCCCAGATCGAGATGGCCCGCTTCTCGGCCAACAAGAAACGCTGATCGCCCAGGCTTGATTGCCGCGGGTTCTTGACCCGGAGCCCCCCGGCGCCTAGCTGAGGGGGCAAGTTTTCTTGAGGAATTGACCATGTCCGAAGCCCCCAGCACCGGCGCCACCGTGGCAGATCGCGTCCAGGCCTTCATCGCCGGCGCCGTGGCCGAGAACCCCGTCGTGGTGTTCATGAAGGGTGAGCCGGACCAGCCGCGCTGCGGCTTCTCCGCCCAGGTCGTGCAGATCCTCGACCACCTGGAAGTCAACTTCGTTGGCGTGGACGTGCTTCAGTCCGAAGAGTTGCGCCAGGGCATCAAGACCTACAGCGACTGGCCGACCATCCCCCAGCTCTATGTGAAGGGCGAATTCGTCGGCGGCTGCGACATCATCCGCGAGATGTACCAGGCCGGTGAGCTGAAGACCTTCCTGCAGGGCCAGGGCCTCATTCCGGCGTGAGCCGGAGCCTGACCCCTCCGGACGGCCTTCAGACCTTCAGGCTCGATTTCGTTCCGACCGAGGCCGACATCGACGAGAACGGTCACGTCAACAACGTGGTCTATCTGTCCTGGATGCAGGACCTCGCGACGGGCCACTGGCGCGCACGCCTGCCTGCTGAAGAACAGTCGAAATGGGCCTGGATCGCCCTGCGCCACGAACTGGACTACCGCCGCGAGCTGAAGCTGGGAGAGACCGCAAGCGCGGTCACCTGGATCGGCGATCGGCGCGGGCCGCGCATGGATCGCTTCTACCGGATCAACGGCCCGGATGGAGAAATGTGTTCCCAGGGCCGCTCTGAATGGTGCCTGATCGACGCGGCCACCCGGCGCCCGGTCCGCGTGCCGGAGTGGATGGAAGCGATGTTCTGTGTCGGGCTCAACGCGCCGCCAACGGATTGACGATCGCCACCGACTGACCGGGCTTGAGGCCCAGTTCGGCGTAGCTGAAGGCGATCTCCATCGGTTGTGGCGCCGCCTTGCAGTCGTCTACCTTCTTGCGCCCGAACGCCACTGCAACCCGGTTTCCCGCCCGCTCGACAAACCAGACGATGTCCGACTTGGTCGTGCAGCCGGTCGAGGTCACCCGGATCACCAGGGTGTCGGCCCGCACCTCGGCGCTGATCAACGGCTCCAGCTCGACCATGCCGGCGTCGGGCGAGGAATAGACCGCCCTCGTGGTGCAGGCCGAAACCAGCAACAGGGCGGCGAGCAAGGCATGGCGACGTGTCATGTGATCAACAAAGACAGCCGGGGGGTTCTTGTCCAGCCCGTCAGGGAACCCGCAAAGAAAAAGGGCCCCGGATTGCTCCGGGGCCCTCGATCTCTTGGTCTGAGCCGACCTCTTACGAGGAGTAGAATTCGACGACCAGGTTCGGTTCCATCTTCACCGGGTACGGCACTTCGGCCAGTTCCGGGGCGCGGACGAAGGTGGCCGAGAAGGAGCGGATGTCGACCGTGATGTACTCGGCGAAGTCACGCTCCGACGAGCTCAGGGCTTCCAGCACCAGCGCCATGTTGCGCGACTTTTCACGCACGGTGACGACGTCGCCCGGCTTCACGCGGTAGCTGGCGATGTTCACGCGCTTGCCGTTCACCAGCACGTGGCCGTGGTTGACGAACTGGCGGGCGGCGAACACGGTCGGCACGAACTTGGCGCGGTAGACAACCGCATCCAGGCGGCTTTCCAGCAGCGCGATGAGGTTTTCCGAGGTGTTGCCCTTGCGGCGGTCAGCCTCTTCGTAGGTCTTGGCGAACTGCTTTTCGGTCAGGTTGCCATAGTAGCCCTTGAGCTTCTGCTTGGCCTTCAGCTGCAGGCCAAAGTCGGAAACCTTGGACTTGCGGCGCTGGCCGTGCTGGCCGGGGCCGTAGGAACGCTTGTTGACCGGGGACTTCGGACGACCCCAGATGTTTTCGCCCATCCGACGGTCGATTTTGTACTTGGCGCTATGGCGCTTGGACATAAGTCACTCTTTCTAGTCGATCCGGGCCGGCGACCCCGTCAGTGGGGCCACGATCTCAACGGCGGCTACGGATCACCCGTCATGTCTTCCAGCGCCAGCCAGCGAGCCGGCGGCGTTGAAGGCGCGGTGTATGACGGCGCGGGGCCATGAAGTCAAGGCGGCGGAGCCTTGCGAAGCGCCGATGCGATTTCGCCCGCCTTGTCTTGCGTCTTTCCCTTACGCAAAGTCCCGGCGAGCACGGGAATCGCCATGGCCGACACCTCTTCTCCGCAGCGTACGGTCGCCATCATCGGCGGTGGCTTCAGCGGGACCCTGCTGGCGCTGAAGCTGACGGCGACGCGGCCCGGCTGGCGCATCCTGCTGATCGATCCGGCCGTGCGGCCCGGGCGCGGCCTCGCCTACGGCGCCTGCGAGCCCTACCACCTGCTCAACGTGCCGGCCCACCGGATGGAGACGGGCCTGACGCCGCCGTTCCAGGACTGGCTGTCGGGCGCCGGCCATCACCTCGACGAGGCCCTGGTCGAGTCAGGCGGCGTGCTGGCCGACGCCTTCCTGCCGCGTGGCCTGCTCGGCGACTATCTGCAGGAGAGGCTGGAGGACGCCTGCGAAGGCGACGGGCTGCGGACCATCCGGGGCGAGGCGGTGGCCCTGCTCGATTCGCCGCGCCGGGGCGTGCGGCTGCTCGACGGGCGGGAAATCGCCTGCGACCTCCTGGTGCTGGCCACCGGCAACCTGCCGCCGCGCGCACCGCTGCCGCAGGATGCCTGGCTGCACGATCACCCCGCTTTCGTTCCCGACCCCTGGGCGCCGCAGGCCCTCAAGGGCGGCGATCCCGAAGCCGCTGTTCTGATGCTGGGCACCGGCCTGACCATGGTCGATGTCGCCCTCAAGCTGGCCGCCGAGGGTCAGAAGGGCCCGATGATCGCCGTCTCCCGCCGGGGGCTGGTTCCGACGCCGCACAAGGCCGGCGGCGCCTGGTCCCCCTTCGTCGCGCCGCTTCTGCCCGCCTCGCCGCTCAAGCTGACCCGCGCCATCCGCGCCGCCGCTGGCCAGGCCGAGCGGCAGGGCACGCCCTGGCAGCGGGTGATGGACGCGGTTCGCCCGGCCATCGCCCGGGTCTGGGAAACCTGGAGCCCCAAGCAGCGCCGACAGTTCCTGCGCCACCTGCGCCCGCGCTGGGACGTCCACCGCCACCGCATGGCGCCGCGGGTCGCCGCCCGGCTGGACGCCCTGCTGGAAAGCGCCGCCCTGACGGTGCTGAGCGGGCGCATCGTCGAATGGACCCGCCGCAAGGGACAGGTGACCGCCCGGCTGCACCTGCGGGGTCTGAAGAGCGAACAGACCCTGACCGTCGGCCGCGTCATCAACTGCACCGGCCCGCGAAGCGACCTCGACCGCCTGGCCAATCCACTGTTCGCCGACCTCGCCCGCCGCCGCCTGATCCGCCCGGACCCTCTGGGCCTGGGTCTGGAGAGCGAAGATTGCGCCGTGCTGGATATCGACGGCCGCGCCTCCGACTGGCTCTACGCCGTCGGCCCGCTGACCCGCCCGGCCCTTTGGGAAGTCACCGCCGTGCCGGAGATCACCGCCCAGATCGACCGCCTGACCCACGAACTGGCCCAGGACGCCGAACGACCGAAGGTGGCCCTCGCGGAGACCTTCATCGACATGGGCGCCGGCATCTAGAGCCGAGCGGCGTGCCAGGCGATGTGGTCGGCGATGAAGCTGGTCATGAAGAAATAGCTGTGGTCGTAGCCGGGCTGGCGGCGGAGGGTCAGCTTCTGGCCGACGGCGGCGCACGCGGCCTCCAGCAGTTCGGGCTTGAGCTGGCCTTCGAGGAAGGTGTCGCCAAGGCCCTGGTCGACGAGGATGTCGTCGAACGTCGCCGCGCCGGCCTCGATCAGCAGGCAGGCGTCATGCGCCGCCCAGGCGGCGCGGTCTTCGCCCAGATAGGCGGTGAAGGCCTTCTCGCCCCAGGGACAGCGGGTCGGCGAGACGATCGGAGCGAAGGCCGAGACCGATTTGAACAGGTCCGGGTGGCGCAGGGCCAGGGTCAGGGCCCCGTGGCCGCCCATGCTGTGGCCAAAGACGCCGCGCCGGGCCGGGTCGGTCGGAAAGGCCCCGTCCACCGCCGCCAGCAGGTCGCGGGTGATGTAGGTCTCCATCCTGAAGTGCGGGGCCCAGGGCGCCTGCGTGGCGTCGAGGTAGAAGCCCGCGCCTTGCCCCAGGTCATAGGCCGGATCGTCGGCGACACCCTCGCCGCGCGGGCTGGTGTCGGGGGCGACGATGATGACGCCATGCTCGGCGGCCGCGCCATAGGCGCCGGCCTTGGTGGTGAAGTTATCCTCGGTGCAGGTGAGACCCGACAGCCAGACCAGCACCGGAAAAGGCCCCTCGCCCGCCGGCACGAACACGCTGAACTTCATCGGCGTGCCGGTGGCGGCGCTGTCGTGGCGGCAGTAGCTGAGCTTGCCGCCGTGGACGGTGTGCGTGGCGGTGATCTCGGGCATGGTCGGCGCGGACTCCTTCGGTTGTCCGCGCCTTCCTAGCGCCTTGGCGTTAGAGCATCCAGCCGGCGCTGTCGGCGGTCACGTCACCGTCGAGGCGCATCTGGTAGTCGGCCTTGCCGTCGCCATCGACGTCCAGGCGCAGGGTCGTGGTGTTGCTGGCCGCCGTATAGGCCAGGGTCATCTGGCCGGCCTGCATGCTGAAGCCCGTCACCAGGGTGAAGGCCTGGTCGCCAGCGATGTCCATGTTGGCATCGATCGCAGAGAGGTCCAGCACGTCACGCTCGGAGCGCGAGAGGTCGGTAATGCGGTCGATTTCCAGCGTTCCGCCCAGCTCGCTCGAGATGATCGACTCCTGCAGCACGATAAAGGTGTCGTTGCCCGTGCCGCCGGTCATGGTGTCATTGCCCGTACCGCCGATCAGACGGTCCGCGCCGCCGCCGCCGGACAGGGTGTCACCGCCGGCCAGACCTTCGAGCAGGTTCAGCCCATTGTTGCCGGTGATGCGGTTGACCTCGGCGTTGCCGGTGCCGCGATAGTTGGCCGTGCCCATGATTTCCAGAGCTTCGACGCCATCGGCCAGGGTCGAGCTGACCGTGGCGCGTACGATGTCGTAGCCTTCGGCGGCCACTTCGAACACGCGATCGTTGACGTTGTCGACGATGTATACGTCGTTGCCGGCGCCGCCATGCATCTGGTCACCGTTGGCGCCGCCGTCGAGGTAGTCATTGCCGGCGCCGCCGTAGAGGGTGTCGTAGCCCGCGCCGCCATCGAGACGGTCGTTGCCGTCATCGCCAACCAGAATGTCGTTGCCGTTCTCGCCGTTCAGCTTGTCAGCGCCGGCCAGACCATAGAGTTCGTCATTGCTGTCACCGCCAGACAGGGTGTCGTTGGAGGCCGAACCGACGATGGTGTTGTTACCGCCATCGCCCGTGACGATGATGGACTGGGCCCCGCCGGCAACCGGCACGAATTGGGGCGTTACGGCGTCCTGGTCGTCCAGAATGCCGGTCGTCTTGGCGATAGTGGCCACGTGGTAATCCTCCCCAGCCGACGGCGCTCACGTCGACCGAACTGTTACTGTTCGCGGAAATCGCGGGCGCACGCTTTGGTGCGGAGCAAGTCGGCAACGACCCGCCACCAACATTGTTCCACTTTGACACAGGGTAATTTTGTGCACCGCAAGCAGCGCAAGCGAGGTCACTCGCCAAGGGAGCCCTCGCCTTCAGAATATTTTACCCGTTTTGGGCGGCTGGGCCTCAGTCCGCCCTGCCTCGATGTCCAGCGGTGACTAGAACACCACCACAGACCGGATGCTCTCGCCGGCATGCATCAGGTCAAACGCCTTGTTGATGTCTTCAAGCGGCATGGTGTGGGTAATCATCGGGTCGATCTCGATCTTGCCGTCCATGTACCACTCGACGATCTTGGGCGTGTCGGTACGACCGCGGGCGCCGCCGAAGGCCGTGCCCTTCCAGACCCGGCCGGTGACCAGCTGGAACGGGCGGGTGGCGATCTCTTTCCCCGCCTCGGCGACCCCGATGATGATGCTCTCGCCCCAGCCGCGATGGCAGGCCTCAAGCGCCTGGCGCATGACGGTGACGTTGCCGGTGGCGTCGAAGGTGTAGTCGGCGCCGCCGTCGGTCAGGGCGACCAGATGGGCGACGATGTCGCCATCGACGTCCTTGGGATTGACGAAGTGGGTCATGCCGAAGCGGCGGCCCCATTCTTCACGGTCGGGATTGATATCGACGCCGATGATCATGCCGGCCCCGACCATGCGCAGGCCCTGAATGACGTTCAGGCCGATACCGCCGAGACCAAAGACGATGCAGTTGGCGCCGGCCTCGACCTTCGCCGTGTTGACCACGGCGCCGACGCCGGTGGTGACGCCACAGCCGATGTAGCAGGCCTTGTCGAAGGGAGCGTCCTTGCGGATCTTGGCCAGCGCGATCTCGGGCAGGACGGTGTGGTTGGCGAAGGTCGAGCAGCCCATGTAGTGGGCGATCGCCTGACCCTTGTAGGAGAAACGGCTGGAGCCGTCGGGCATCAAGCCCTTGCCTTGCGTGCCCCGAATGGCGGTGCAGAGGTTGGTCTTGCGCGACAGGCAGCTTTTGCACTGACGGCATTCGGGTGTGTAGAGCGGGATGACGTGGTCGCCGGGGACGACACTGGTCACGCCGGGGCCGACTTCCAGCACTACGCCGGCGCCTTCATGGCCGAGGATCGAGGGGAAAATGCCTTCCGAGTCCAGGCCATCCAGCGTGTAGGCGTCGGTGTGGCAGATGCCGGTGGCCTTGATCTCGACCAGCACCTCGCCGGCGCGAGGCCCTTCCAGGTCGACCTCCACGATCTCCAGCGGCTTCTTGGCTTCGAAGGCGACGGCGGCGCGGGTCTTCATGGATGGAATCTCCTCTGATCGGAGCGCACCCTAACGTCTGTCGCCGTACGGTCCATGGGTTCGCTGATAGAGATCGGCGGAAACCTGCTTCGCCTCCTCCCACCAGGCCTGAACGAGTTCGGCGGCCGGGCCGGCTCGGGTCAGGGACACCGCCTGCCCGGCCCATAGGGAAAGCACTTCGGAGTCCCCCAGCCGCCCGCCGACCACGCGCAGCTCGCGGGTCAGGCGGTTCTGTACAGGATAGGCCGGGACCTCGCCCTCGACGGGTCGCAGGGTTCGCATGAACTCGTTCTCGATGCCCCGAGCGTTGCGGCCGGTGAAGGCGCGGGTTACGGCGGTGGCGTCATCCGGAACGGTCTCGATCCGGCCGCGCCAGGGGTTGCTGATCGTCGCCTCGTCAGCCAGCAGGAAGGCAGTGCCCATCTGCGCCGCGGCCGCACCGAGACTGAGGGCCGCCGCCACGCCTCGGCCGTCCATGATGCCGCCGGCGGCGATGACCGGCGCTGCGACCACTGGCCTGATGGTGGCGACCAGGGCCATGGTCCCGATCAGGCTCTCAGGGCCGGGCTTGAGGAACTCGCCGCGATGGCCGCCGGCCTCGGACCCTTGCGCGCAGATTGCGTCGGCGCCGACAGCTGCCCAGGCGCGGGCCTCGGCAACGGTGGTAGCCGTGCCGACGACCAGGGTTCCGGCCGCCTGCAGGGCTGCCACCTGATCGCGGGTCAGGACATCGAAGGTGAAGCTGGCCAGGGGCGGGGCTGCTGCCAGCAGGGCGGCGAACTGGGCGTCGAAGTCGGGGGCGTAGTCGTTGGGCGGCGCCGGCAGCTCGATGCCGAGACAGTCGTACCAGGGGGCGAGGCGCTCGAGGGCTTCGATGACCGTGGCGGGGTCGGGCGTCGCCGGGCGGGCAATCAGCAGGTTGACGCCGAAGGGCCGGTCGGTCGCCGCCTTCAGGGCCGCGATCTGCTGGGCGATGTCCTTTGGCGCGAGGGCGCCGGCTGCCAGCGAGCCCATCCCGCCGGCCCGGGTGACGGCCAGGGCCATGGCGGGGCCCGAGGCGCCGAGCATCGGGGCCTGGATGATGGGGATGGCGAGATTGGCGAACAGCTCGGCGGCGGTCATGACCGATAGATGGGACGTCGGCGGGCCGGAGGGAAGTCAGTCCTGCGGGTTGGCGACCAGCCGGCGGCTCAGCCATTCCTTCTCAGGGGCCTTCATGTAGACGTCCTCGATGACCCAGCGTCCGTCCTCGACGACCATGTCGATCAGGCGTTCGCGAGCCTCGCGGTAGTTCCTGAAGGTGACCCGGACCTGGGCGGTTTCGGGGGTTTGCCTGAGGACCACGATCTTCAGGTTCTTGTAGTCGGGCAGGTCCTGGCCGCCCGAGACCCAGTCGAAGTCGAGGTAGTTCATGTCGCGCTGGGCGTCGATGGCCAGCAGGGCCCGCAGGCTGGCGGCGAACAGGGGCGGCTCTTCCGGGGCCTCCTCGATCACCTCGGCCTCAGGCCCGGTCACGACGACGGGCTTGTAGAGGTCAGCGATAACCTCGGCCGGGCCCGGCGTCTGGGCAAGCGCGGGGGCGCCGAGGGCAAGGGTCAGGCACAGGGCCAGGATCAGTCGTCCGCTCATGGTCGTCTCCGTTGTCCGTTGACCTATGCGCGAGCCGGCGGCGGCCGTCTTCCCCCGTTGGGGTGGGGTCAGGCCCGGGAGATCGGCGACAGCCTCCATTCGCCGTTGATCAGGGCGGGCCTGGGCAGATAGGCGCGCCAGGTGACCATCCAGGGGCCGGCCTTGGGGGCGGGCAACCAGTTGGCGGTGCGCTCGCCGCCCGGATCGGTGCGGCCGATCCAGACATCGACGCCGCCGTCCTTGCGGCGCTTGAGGCCCTTGCTGCGGTCGCCGATAGCGTAGCGCTTCAGGGGATTGTCGGTGAAGAAGAACTGGCCGTCGGGCATCGCCTCATACATCGACAGCGACCAGAAGCCGTCGAGGGGGACATCAGCCGGCAGGCTGAAGCGGTAGAGGCCGTCGCCGTGGAAGACGCCGTCCTTCTCGCCGTCGGGACGCATGTAGAGGGCTTCGGCCGTGGGCAGGGCGCCCAGCCCGGCGAGGGCGACGGCGGCCCGATAGACGTAGTCCTGGCCATAGTCACCGAGGTTGGCGCGGGGATAGCGCCAGCCCTTGATCGACTCCTGGCCGCCGAAGCCCGTCTTGATCAGGCCCTTTGCCTCGGCGACGCCGGCGGCGACAGCGGCCATGTCGGCCGGCGCGATCTGGCCTTCGCCGAGCAGGCCAGCGGTGCGGCGCAGCAGACGCAGGTCCAGGGCGGTGGCCGGGTCGCTGGCCATCAGCTCGCGGACACTGGCGAAATAGGCGGCGGGGTCGGCGTCACGCTCGGCGTAGGCGCCCGGCCGCTGGCCGGCCTTGCCCGAGACCTTGAAGCCGCGAAGCAGCTGCTGGACCTGGGCGACTTCTTCGGGGCCATCGACGAGCACCCGGGCCAGGGCCCAGGCATGGGGCGTGGCGACGCGCACCGGGTTGGGACCGGCGGAGGACTGGCCGGGTCCGCACAGGGTGAAGGTCCCGCCCGCCCCACCGATCGTGCGGCTGCCCAGGACGGCGTTGTTGTTGGTGAACATGTCCATGATGGCCACCGACCAGTAGCGGTCGCCCGTCTCGGGAACCGTCAGGGTCACCGGGCCTTCGGTCAGGTCGAGCCAGGCGGACAGGTAGAGGGTGTCGTTGTTGGGCGTGGTGACGACGCGGGCGGTATGGTCGGACAGCGCGCGGCCGCCGGCGAAGAAGTTCGGCGGCAGGCCCTGCTTCATCTGGCGGGCGCGGGTCGTGGCCATCTCGATCAGCGGTAGGCCGAAGATCCAGGCGTCGCGGGCGGCGGACTTGAGGTCGGCTCCCGTGGCGTCAGCTCGGGCGAAGGCGGCGGGGGCGAGACCGGACAGGCCGAGGGCGCTGAAGGTCAGCATGAGTTCGCGGCGGTTCATGGCGTGCTCCCGTGGTTGCAGGGAACGTAACCGCGCGGTTTCATTGGGGCAAGCGCCAGCAGGTCGCGGGGTCTACTCGCCCTTCTCCGCAGCGGCCTTCTGCGCCGCCAGCTTGGCCAGCACCCTGCCCCGGCCCTTCGACAGCGCCGTGACCACGCCGCGGAAGGTGCGGACTTCCTGCTCGGTCATCTGGGCCTTGCCGAGGGCGACGCGCAGGTTGCGGATCATCGAGGGGCGTTTGGCCGGCGGATGGAAGAAGCCGGCTTCATCGAGTTCGGCCTCCAGCTGTTCGTAGAGCCCCATCATCGCCTTCTGGTCGGCCGGCGGCAGGGCGTTCTGGGCAAAGGCCTGACGCGGACCCTCGTCGATGGTCAGGCGCCATTCGTAGGCGGTGAGGGCCACGGCCTGGGCCAGGTTCAGCGACCGGAAGCGCTCGTCGACGGGGATGGTGACGATAGCCTGACAGAGGGCGATGTCGTGGGTCTCCAGCCCTGCCCGCTCACCGCCGAACAGCATGCCCACGGCCTGGCCGGCGGCGACGCGCTCGTGCAGGTCGGCCGCCGCCTGGCGCGGGGTGATGACCGGCAGCTGGGTCTCACGGGGACGGGCGGTGGTGGCGAAGGTCAGGCTGAGGTCGCCAATCGCCTCGGCCAGGGTCTCGAAGACCTTGGCGTTGTCGAGCGGCCAGCTGGCGCCCGAGGCGCTCGCCCAGGCGCGGTCCTGCGGCCAGCCATCGCGGGGACGAACAAGGCGTAGTTCCGAAAGGCCGAAGTTTGCCATCACCCGGGCGACGGCGCCGATGTTCTCGGCCAACTGGGGTTCGTTGAGGATGACGACGGGGGGGCGGATGGGCATGCTGGCTTCCTACTCCACGACGGTAGTCGATGTCGAACCGGCGTCTGGCGCGTTAGGGTCGGATGATGCGCGCCCTCCTCATCCCCATCGCCCTGCTTATCGCCGCCTGCGGAGGGGAGACCGAGACCATCGCCAGGACGCCGTCCATGCGAATCGCGGTGCTCGACAAGGGCATCACCCAGCTGGCCGACCGCATCGACGGCCGGCTGGAGGTGGCGGTGCAGAACATCGATGGCGGCGAGATCTGGGCCCGCAACGCTGAACAGACCTTCCCCCTGCAGAGCGTCTTCAAGGCGCCGCTAAGCGGGCGTTCTGGCCGAGGTCGATGGCGGGCGGCTGTCGCTGGACGAGGTGCTGACCATCAGTGACATGGAGCTGTCGCCGCCGCTCAGCCCGATCGCGCAGGCCTGGCCCGGACGCACGACCTACACGGTGCGCGAACTGCTGGTGGCCGCCGTGCGCGACAGCGACAACACGGCCGCCGACGTGCTGATGCGCAGGATCGGCGGGCCGGGGGCCTTGAAGTCCTGGCTGGTCGAGCACGGCATCGTCGGGTTGCGGGTCGACCGGTACGAGCGGGAACTGCAGGTCGAGGCCGTCGGCATGCCCTCGTTCCGCCCCGCCTGGCGCACGCCCCAGGCCTTCGAGGCAGCCAAGCTGGCCGTGCCGGAGGCCGATCGCCGTGCGGCGTGGGAGGCCTACGCCGCGGATCCGCGCGACACCACCATCGCCTCGGGTTCGCTCAACTTCCTGCGGCAGCTGTCGACGGGTCAGCTGCTGTCACCGGCTTCGAGCAAGTTGCTGCTGGGTCTGATGACCGAGACGAAGACGGGGGCGAGCCGGCTGAAGGCCGGGCTGCCGGAAGGTGCGACCCTGGCCCACAAGACCGGGACCTCGGCGACCAACTTCGGGATCACCGTGGCGACCAACGATATCGGCATCCTGACCCTGAAAGACGGGCGCAAGTACGCCGTCGTGGTGCTGCTGGCGGACTCGACGGCGGATCAGAAGACCCGCGAGGCGGCCATCGCCGGGGCGATGCGCGTGATCGCCGAGGCGGTGGAGTAACCGTCCATCTCGCGCCGCACAGCCATAAGACGGCGGCGGCACAGGTCCGTAACCTCGCGTCACCGTTGGCGGATCGGCATCCGTGCGGCATCCTCCCTGAAAACAAGGGGAGAGACGCGTGTCTGACGGTCTGGACGCCATCATCATCGGGGCGGGCTTTGGCGGCCTGTGCGCGGCCATCAAGCTCAAGGAGGCCGGCTTCGGGCGGCTGGTGGTGCTGGAAAAGGCCGACCGTCTTGGCGGCACCTGGCGTGACAACACCTATCCCGGCGCCTGCTGTGACGTGCCCTCGCGGCTCTATTCCTACAGCTTCGCGCTCAATCCGAACTGGAGCCGCGCCTACAGCGGCCACGCCGAGATTCGCCAGTACATGGAGGACGTTGCACTGCGCTTCGGCGTGCGTGACAGGTTCCGCTTCAACGCCGAGGTCGAGCGGGCCGACTGGGACGGCGAGGCCTGGACCGTGACCCTGAAGGGCGGCGAGACCCTGACCGCGCCGGTGCTGGTGTCGGGGCTGGGACAGCTGAATCGGCCGAGCTTCGCCGGCATTCCCGGCCGCGAGGCCTTCCAGGGCGAGAGCTGGCACAGCGCCCGCTGGAACCACGACGTCGATCTGGCCGGCAAGACGGTCGGCTGCATCGGGGCCGGGGCCAGCGCCATCCAGTACATTCCGGAACTGGTGAAGACGGCCGGCAAGGTCGTCGTCTTCCAGCGCACCCCAAACTACGTCGTCCCCCGTCTCGACAAGGCGATGAGCCCGGCGTGGCAGGCGCTGTACGCCACCTTCCCCTTCATCGACCGGGCCCAGCGCTGGCTGACCTGGAAGATGATGGACGCCCGGTTCCAGGCCTTCAAACAGGGGACCAAGGCGGCGGCGGATTTCCGCAAGGTCGCGATGGATTACCTCGACGCCACCATCACCGACCCGGTGCTCAAGGCCAAGCTGACGCCGGACTATCCGATCGGCTGCAAGCGCATCCTGGTGTCGGACGACTACTACCAGGCCCTGGCGCAGCCGAACGTCGAACTGGTCACCGAGGATGTGAAGGCGATCACCGAAGCCGGCGTGCGCACCGGCGACGGCGCCGAGCATGCCTGCGACGTGCTGGTCTTCGGCACCGGCTTCGAGACCACCGACTTCCTGGCCCCGCTGGCCATCCGCGGCGAGAATGGCCGCTCGCTCGACGACGCCTGGAAGGACGGCGCGGAGGCCTACTACGGCGTCACCGTTACCGGCTTCCCCAACCTGTTCCTGCTCTACGGCCCCAACACCAACCTTGGCCACAACAGCATCATCCTGATGATCGAGGCCCAGGTCGGCTACATGGTCGAGGCGATGCACGTCCTGAAGGCGCGGGGGGCGAAGGCGTTGAAGCTCAAGCCGGACGCGCAAGTGCGGTTCAATGCGCAGCTGCAGCACGACCTGCAGGACACGGCGTGGGCCGGGTCGTGCTCGAGCTGGTACAAGACGGCGTCGGGGAAGATCACCAACAACTGGAGCGGGGATACCGCGACCTACATGAAGGCGATGCGCGAGCCGGTGCTGGCGGACTACGAGGTGGCGTAGACCCGCCCGACCGTCATCCTAGGCCTTGTGCCTAGGATGACGGGGAGTGGTGGGGCGGGGCCCCGCGCGAAACCCCCTACCCGCCCCCGATAAACGTCACGATCTCGATCCGGTCCCCGTCCATCACGGGCGTGTCGGCATAGGTCGAGCGCGGCACGATCTCGAGATTGCGCTCGACGGCGACCTTCCTCGGATCGAGCTCCAGCGCCGCCACCAGAGCCGCCACCGTCGCCACGCCTTCAAACGTCTGTTCTTCGCCGTTCAGCTGTATCCGCATGCCTGCGCTTGTTACCCCGGCCTAGCGGCGATACAAGGCCCGTCTTGAATCGACGGCGGGGCCGGATGCCGAAACCGATCTTTGTTTTGAGCGGGCCCAATCTCAACCTGCTTGGGACGCGTGAACCCGACATCTACGGATACGACACCCTGTCGGACATCCACGAGCGCTGCGCCGCGCGCGCTGAGGCCTTCGGCCTGACCGTCGACTGCCGCCAGTCCAACCACGAAGGCGACCTGATCGACTGGGTTCAGGAGGCGCGCGAAGCCGCCAGCGCCGTGGTCATCAACCCGGCCGGTTACGGTCACACTTCCGTGGCCCTGCTGGACGCGCTGAAGACTCTCGCTATTCCGGTGGTGGAGTGCCACCTGTCGAATCCTGCGGCGCGCGAGGCGTTTCGCAAGACGACCTATGTTTCGCTCGCGGCGACCGGCATCGTGTCCGGATTCGGCGGGGCAAGTTATGAACTGGCGATCGAAGCCGCCGCCGGCCTGGTCGGCGCCGCCCGATCGTAAGCGACAAAGACAAGAACAAGGTACCGATAATGTCCAATTCCCCGGCCGACGACTCCGCCGAGCACAGCGCCGCCATCGACACCCGGACGGTCCGCAAGCTCGCCGACATCCTCAAGAGCACCGGCCTGACCGAGATCGAGGTGGAGCGCGGCGACCTGCGCATCCGCGTCGCCCGTGAAATCACCGTCGCCGCCGCGCCTCAAGCGACCTATGCCGCCGCCCCGGCGCCGGCCCCCGTCGCCGCCCCGGCCGCTGCTCCCATGGCTGCCGCCGCCCCGGTGGAGGCCGCGCCGGCCGCCCGCAAGGGTGATGAGGTCAAGTCGCCGATGGTCGGCACCGTCTACCTGCAGGCCCAGCCGGGCAGCCCGCCCTTCATCAAGGTCGGCGACAAGGTCGGCGAGGGTCAGACCCTGCTGATCGTCGAGGCCATGAAGACGATGAACCCGATCCCCGCGCCCCGCGCCGGCGTCGTCGTCGAGGTCCTGGTCGGCGACGCCCAGCCGGTCGAGTTCGGCCAGCCGCTCGTGATCCTCGAGTAGCCGCTGTGTTTGACAAGATCCTGATCGCCAACCGGGGCGAGATCGCCCTTCGCATTCACCGCGCCTGCAAGGAAATGGGCATCGCCACCGTGGCGGTCCACTCCGAGCCCGACGCCAGCGGCATGTGGGCCCGGCTGTGCGACGAAAGCGTCTGCATCGGCCCGGCCCCGGCGGCCAAGAGCTATCTGAACATCCCGTCGATCATCGCGGCGGCCGAGATCACCGGCGCCCAGGCGATCCATCCGGGCTACGGCTTCCTTTCGGAAAACGCCCGCTTCGCCGAGATCGTCAACACCCACGGCATGACCTTCATCGGGCCCAAGCCCGAGCACATCCGCATGATGGGCGACAAGATCAGCGCCAAGCAGGCGGTGAAGGAGGCAGGCATCCCCGTGGTGCCCGGCTCCGACGGGGCCGTGACCACCGAGGAAGAAGCCTTCGCGGCGGCCAAGGAAATCGGCTTCCCGGTCCTGATCAAGGCCGCCGCCGGCGGCGGTGGCCGGGGCATGAAGGTCGCGGCGACCCAGGAAGACCTCTACGAGGCCGTCTCGACCGCCCGCTCCGAAGCCCGCGCGGCCTTCGGCGACGACGCGGTATACATGGAGCGCTACCTCCAGACCCCGCGCCACATCGAGATTCAGGTCGTCGCCGACAGCCACGGCAACGTCGTCCATCTGGGCGAACGTGACTGCAGCCTGCAGCGCCGCCACCAGAAGGTGCTGGAAGAGGCCCCCTCGCCCGCCCTCAGCGCCGAAGGCCGCAAGAAGATCGGCGCCGTCGTCGTCGAGGCCATCCGCGCCATCGGCTATCTGGGCGTCGGCACCATCGAGTTCCTGTGGGAGAACGACGAGTTCTTCTTCATCGAGATGAACACCCGCCTGCAGGTCGAGCATCCGGTCACCGAGGCCATCACCGGCATCGACCTGGTCCGCGAACAGATCCGCATCGCCGCCGGTCTGCCGCTCAGCTTCACCCAGGCCGACGTGACCTTCGAAGGCCACGCCATCGAATGCCGCATCAACGCCGAGAACCCGCGCACCTTCACCCCCTCGCCGGGCAAGGTGACGGACTTCCACGCGCCGGGCGGTCTGGGCGTGCGTCTCGATAGCGGCCTCTACGCCGGCTATTCGATCCCGCCCTACTACGACAGCCTGGTCGGCAAGCTGATCGTCCACGGTCGCGACCGCGCCGAGTGCATCGCCCGCACCCAGCGGTGCCTCGGCGAAATGGTCGTCAGCGGCATCGAGACGACGATCCCGCTGTTCCAGGACCTGCTCCAGAACGACGACATCCGCAGCGGCGACTACAACATCCACTGGCTGGAAAACTGGCTCAAGGCGCAGAGCTGAAGCCCACCGTTATCCCGGACGGTCCGCAGGATCGATCCGGGACCCCGGGGGTGAAAAGCGCTGAACGCGCAGTTGCCGATTTGCGGGCTGCCGCACCTGGGTCTTTAGCTCTCCGGCCCTTCGGGCTTCCGGCCGGGGTGACGGTTGTGTTTGATGGTCGGGCCTTGAGTCTGGAGCCCGCGTGGACGACACCTTCACCCCCGAAGACCTGATCGCCTGCTACCAGCGCGGCGTCTTCCCGATGGCGGACTCGCGGGATGACGAAGGCGTCTTCCTCATCGATCCCCAGCGGCGCGGGGTCCTGCCGCTGGACGGCTTCAAGCTCTCGTCCCGCCTGGCTCGCACGGTCAGATCCGGCCGCTTCGAGGTCCGCACCGACACGGCCTTCAACCGCGTCGTCGGCCTCTGCGCACAGTCGGCCCCGGGCCGTGAGGACACCTGGATCAATCCGGTGATCGAGTTCCTCTACGGTGAGCTTCACCGCCGCGGCCAGGCCCATAGCGTCGAGACCTGGCGCGACGGCGAACTGATCGGCGGCCTCTACGGCGTTTCGCTGGGCGGCGCCTTCTTCGGCGAGAGCATGTTCAGCCGCGCCACCGACGCCAGCAAGGTCGCCCTCGTCCACCTCGTCGCTCGCCTACGGGTCGGAGGCTACCGCCTGCTCGATTGCCAGTTCGTCACCGACCATCTGACCCAGTTCGGCGTCGTCGAGATCCCGCGCGCCGAGTATCACCGGCGGCTGGCCCAGGCGCTTGAGGTCGAAGGCGATTTCGCCCGCTTCGAAGGCGGTGGTCAGGCGGCCTTGCAGGCGATCAGCCAGGCGTCATAGACCGGATGCTGCAGCGGGTTCAGCCCCGGCGATGAAGCGAACATCCAGCCCTTGAACACCTGTCGGGTCGGCGGTGACGGCCGGCCGGGCTGCGGCTTGGGCGAGCTGTCGACCGTGATGTAGGCGGCCGATTCCGGCGCTGTCTCGTCCGGCGCGGCGCTCTCGCAGGCCCGCACAGAGAAGACCAGCGACTTGTAGCGCACGCTCCCGCCGACCGGCACCTCGAAGCGGAGCGTCTCGGCGGTGACCTTGTCCAGGGCCTGAATGATCGCCGAGCCGGCGCGCACGCGCTTCAGCGGCTCGACCGGCTTGGCCTCGGCCGCCTTGGCCTTCTGGGCCGGCTTGGGATCGGGAAGCGGCACGATGGGCACGGGCGTCACCGGCTGGGAGACGACCGGTGGCGGGGCGGTGACATTGGCCGGCGGCGGTTCTTCCGTCGCCGGGGCGGTCTTTGGCTGCGGCGGCGCCGTGGTCTGCGCGACCGCGACCCCGCCCATGGCGAGGCCGACCGCCGCCAGAAGGATCAGCCGCATCTTCATGACTATTCGGGCGTCCAGGGCAGATAGTCGCCCGTCGCCTTGTCGCGCTGTCCATCGCCGGAGATCGAACCCTTGGGCCGCCAGGCGTAGACGGTGCCAGTCAGGTTCGGCCGGTGTTCCTTCTCCCAGCTGCGACGCGGCAGCGGAGCGATGGTCGGCGGCTCGTCGAAGGTGTAGCGCAGCCAGCCGTGCCAGTCCGGCGGCACCTTCGAGGCCTCGGCATAGCCGTTGTAGATCACCCAGCGGCGCTTGCGACCGACGTCGTAGCTGTCCTTGTCGTCGCGGGCTTCATAGTAGGTGTTGCCGAACTCATCCTGGCCGACCTTCACGCCGCGACGCTTGATGTGGAACGTCTGCCCCAGAGTGGCGCCGTTCCACCAGGTAAAGATCGCTTTCAGCACAGGATAATCCGTCTGTCGGGAGGGGTCGAATTTCGAGCGGAACATAGAGGGCGGCGGAGGAAAAACAAAGCGTTCCTTCTCCCGCTTGTCGGGAGATGGTGCCCCCCGAAGGGGGGCGGATGAGGGCAGAGCGGAAGTGGAAGATTGGCGACAGCGGCGAACGCGCCAGGACACGCGCAGTCGTCTACGGCCGGTGCTGCCCTCATCCGACCGCTACGCGGCCACCTTCTCCCGACAAGCCGGAGAAGGGATCATTGATTGCACCACATCTTGTGGATGACCCTGTGCCGCACCCCATCATCTATTGCTCCAGCCTCTCCCGCGCCCTACCCTGCCCGCGTTAGCGTGGGAGCGGCGGACGTATGCGTTTCGAGCGACGGCGAGCCAAGGCCGCGGGGCCGGAAGTCGAGCTTCGCACCCTGGAGGGAGAGAACGCTCTGACGGGCGTGCTGGCCCCGGTCAGCTGGCCGAGCGCTCGCGTCCAGGCCTGGGCGGACTGGGCCGACACGCTGGCCGATCCCGTGCCGGCGCAAGACCTGCCCAACGTCCTCAGCCAACCTCTGACCCCCATCGGCCTTCTTGGCGGCGGCCCGGCCCGCAAGGCGCAGGGCCTGGCCGGCAAGGGCTGGACCGCCGGCCTGTTCGCCCGCCCCACCGACGCCGGCGCCTTCCGTGATGAGCTGTTCGCCCTGATGAGCCACGGCGTGGTCGCCCTGGCCGGCGCACGGCGACCCGCGCCCGTCCCGGTGATAGATCTCGCCGCGCCCGACTCCGAGCGCGCCCTGGCCGC
>JBILYE010000347.1:0-2816 GCA_044377925.1 Caulobacter sp.
CGGCGGGCCAGCACCTGGATGGTGCGGCGGATTTCCTCGTCGCGTCCGATGACCGGGTCGAGCTTCTGGTCGCGGGCGGCCTGCGTCAGGTCCCGGGCGTAGCGCTTGAGGGCGTCGTAGCCGTCTTCGGCCGAGGCGGAGTCGGCGGTGCGGCCCTTGCGGATGTCATCGGCGGCGGTGGTCAGCTTCTTCTCGTCGGCGCCGGCGGCCTTCAGCGCCGTGGCGGCGTCGGCGCCTTCCTTGGCAAGGGCGATCAGCAGGCGTTCGGTGGTGACGAAGCTGTCCCCGGCGGCTTTCGCGCCCTCTTCGGCGGCGGCGAAGACGCGGGCGGTTTCCGGCTTCATGTAGAGCTGGCCGCTGCCGCCCTCGACCTTGGGCATCTTGGCGAGGTTGGCCTCGACCGCCTGGTCGGCGACGTCGGGCTTGCCGCCGGCGCTCTGGATCAGGGCGCGGCTGAGGCCGTCTTTTTCCTCGAGCAGGACTTTCAGGATGTGGTCGGGGGTGAGGTGCTGGTGGCGGCGGGCGAGAGCCAGCGACTGGGCGGACTGGACGGCCTGTTTGGCGCGGTCGGAGTAGAGGTCGATGTTCAAGGCGGTATCCCCTTAAGCGGCGGAACGGGCCGACTGCCTCTTCGGAGCGCAACCGGCGTGAGCCACAGATATGTGTGGCGGATGGGCCACACAAGGACATGGATCAAATTGTTGGGCGGGGGGAGAATGAAAAGCCCTCCCCCTCAAGGGGGGAGGGTTGGGTGGGGGTGTTGCGCTGCGGCATCCAGTCTGACGCCGATGGGCTCAGAGCCCAACCGAGATTGCCCGGACGCGGCGGTGCGAACATCCCCATCCCCGATCCTTCCCCCCTCGAGGGGAGAGGAGCAGACCCTACTTCTGATCCGCGTACAGCTTCACGACCTCAAACAGGAAGATGCGGCTGTCGTAGAGGCTTTTGACCCGGACGCGTTCGTTGAGGCCGTGGGTGCCGCCGCCGTCGGGGTCGAAGAACAGGCCGGAGAGGCCGTAGCTGGGGATGCCGGCG
Organism: Caulobacter sp.; assembly: GCA_044377925.1. Lineage (GTDB taxonomy): Bacteria > Pseudomonadota > Alphaproteobacteria > Caulobacterales > Caulobacteraceae > Caulobacter. Next base: position 1,036 of record JBILYE010000347.1, read on the forward strand.
GCGGAGGTGAAGCGGCTGTCGGTGGCGCCGGTGGTCATGGTCGGGACGATCGGCACGCCCGGCCAGATTTTCGCGGCGACCTTGCGGGCCGGGCCCAGCACCTTTTCGTCCAGCGGCGGGGCAACGGCGGTCGGGCTGGGTTCGGCGGCCAGCTTGAAGGCGACGCCGGGGTCGCCGCCGATGCGCTCCAGATCCTTTAGCACCTGACGCGGGTCGTTGCCGGGCAGGATGCGGCAGTTGACGTTGGCGGTGGCCCGTTGCGGCAGGGCGTTGGGCGCATGGCCGGCGCCCACCATGGTCGGCACGCAGGTGGTGCGCATCATGCTGTTGCGGCCGCGATCCTTGACGATGATGGCCTCGGCGGCCTTGTCGTTCGGGTCTTTCAGGATCGCCAGCAGGGCGGCGGCGACGGCGGGGTCGGTCTCCAGCGGGGCCGAGCCCTCAAAGTTGAGACGCACTGACTCGTTGATGGCGATCGGGAAATCGTAGTCCCCGATGTTGGCCAGCACCTTTGAAAGTCGGACGATGGCGTTGTCCTTGAACGGCCGGCTGGAGTGGCCGCCGGGGTTGGTGATCTCGAGCGTGTAGTCCTGGTAGACCTTCTCGCCGGCCTGGATGGCCAGGTAGACGGGCTTGCCCTGCGGATCGAGGCGGGCGGCGGCGCCCTCGTTCAGCACCATGCCGGCGGCCAGGGACTGGGGGTGGGTCTTCAGCAGCCACTCGACGCCGTTGAAGGTGTCGGCGGTCTCCTCGCCGCAGGTCAGGGCCAGCTTGATGTCGCGGCGGGGTTTGTAGCCGGCCTCCTTGTACCGGATCATGCTGTCGGTGAAGATCGAGGCCATGGCTTTGTCGTCGCTGGCGCCGCGGGCGTAGAAGTAGCCGCCTTCCTCGATGAGGGTGAAGGGATCGCGCTCCCAGTCGGCGCGGTTGGCCTCGACCACGTCGATGTGTGCCAGCAGCAGGATGGGTTTGGCCCTGGCGTCCTTGCCGTGGAGGGTGGCGATCAGGTTGCCGTCCTTGGGGCGGCCTTCGGGGATCAGGATCTGGACATCGGCGTCAGGGTAGCCGGCGGCTTTCAGGCGGGCGCCCATGCGCTCGGCAGCGAGGGTGCAGCTGCCGACCGACAGGGTGGTGTTGGTCTCCACCAGCTCCTTGTAGAGGCCCTTGAAGCGGACGAGGTCGGGGGAGAGCGTCTCCTGCGCGCTGGCCGTACCGGCGGCGAGAGTCAGGGCCAGGACGGCAGCAAGGGTACGGATGGACATGGAGGCTCCCCGGGGTTTTAGCGGAGCCTAGGGGGGTGCGCGGAAGGCGGCAACCTCTTCGCGTCCTTCTCCCCCTGGGGGAGCAGGATCACTTCTTCAGCTCCAGCACGTCGAGCTTCGATTCCTGCTTCGGGAATGGCACGACCAGCCGCCACCGCTCCGTGCCGATGCGTTCGAAGACGCCGACCTGGTCGCGTTCGGGCATCTGGCCGTAGGTCGGGAAGCCCGTCTCGTCCATGCCCCAGGCCTGGGCGCCGATGAAGACCAGACGATTGGCGTTCCCGGCGTCGGGATAGAGCAGGCCGCGGGTTCGCTGGCTGCCGGTGGTCTTGGTCAGGATCAGGTCGCCGCCCGGGGTCAGCTCGATGCTGCATTTGAACCAGGGGTATTCTACGTAGGCCAGGCCCTTGCCGTCCATCGAGCCGATCTTGATCGTCCGGCAGCGGTAGGTCCCGGGGCCGGGCTGCAGGTTGCCGGGCAGGGCGGCCCTGGGCACCAGCAGCATGCCCTTGGCGTCGA